>JAPUKF010000293.1 GCA_027295805.1 Acidobacteriota bacterium
CTCGATGAAGGTGAAGACGGCGTTGCCGAAACGGTAGGTCAGATATCCGCCGCGGAGCTCCTGGATACGGGGCACCAGTGAGTTGACAACCGCGTCGCGGATGGCCATCTGGTCGAAACTGTCCTCGTCCTCGGCCAGAAACGACGCCAGCCCCTCCATGATCCAGAGGGGTGGATTGGCGCGAAAGGTGCGGCCGAGCTGGTTGTTGAAGAGGATGTCGTACTCGAAGATATGGGTCAGCTCGTGGGTGATGAGCTTGTAGGTCTTGTCCGGCGGGCCGTCGATGGGCAGCACCATGCGGCTCTGGAGGGGCTCGGCGAAGGCGCCCACCGCCTCGGGAATCTCCTGCAGGATGATGTTGGTCTGCTCGAACTCGGGATGGGTCTTGTAGTAGATCAGGGGGACCCGGATGGACAGTTGATGATCCAGGTCTTCGGAGAGCTTCAGGTAGGCGCTCTCGGAGAATGAGACCATCCGTTCCAGGAAGGCTTCCTCCTCCGGGTAGTAATAGATGTCGAAGTGGGGTGCGTGGTAGACATGCCACTTGAAGCGGTCATAGGTGACCTTGGGCTGGCCGAACTGGGCCAGCCCCGCTGCCGGACAGGCCAGGGCCAGGCTGATGATGAGGACGGAACGGAGCCAGGTGGGCATTTGCACCTCTTGTGTCTCCAGCCTACTGGGTGAACAGGTAACGAATCTCGGTGCGGGACCGGGGCACCATGATACCCAGGTAGCTATCATGAAAACGCTCGGCCAGGTCAAAGAAGACGCTCAGCGGGTCGCTCTCGTCGGTATTCAGGATCATATCCTGGACGAACGAGGTATCGTAAACAAGCTGACCGTCGGAACCGCGCACGAAGATCAGGTCGAGCTTCAGGGTGTAACCGGTGCGATCCACGTAGTAGCTGCGGATGGTCCGGCGCCCGGTGGTGGGGCTGATGAATTCACCCTGGACGAAGCCCGACTGATCCACCGTCGTAAAAAGAATCTGCCCCGAGATGATCAGATCGGCGCGAAACTCCTCGGCCAGGGCCATGAAAAACGCAGCGTTCTTCTTCAGGTCTTCAAGGCGCTGCTCTGGCAGGCTGGGCGGCGGGTCGGCCAGGATGAGAAAATCCGAGTTCTTGTCCAGATCCTTGCGCAGCACCCGCACGATCTCTTTTTCGATGTCCATGACCGGCGAATCGTTGTGGAGAAAGCCGCCCACCAGGATGCGCCGATACCCTGCCGTGTCCAGCCTGGCCTCCATGGGCAACTGAATGCGCACCGTCACGGGCCGTCCGGCCATGGCCAGGCCTGCCGGCCAACCCATCTGGGCCAGGATCACCAGCAGGGCCACCACCAGGCGGCTGCTCATGGGCTCTCACCTTCGGCGGCGGGCGTCGCCGGCGCCTGCTCAGCGTCTTTCCAGCGCCGGTAAAACACCTCGAACGCCTCCTGGTTGGCCAGCATCTCTTCCGGCGGGGATTCCATGAGGGCCACCGCCTTCTCGTAGGCCTGGTGGGCGTCGTCGTAGCGCCCCACCGCCTCGTAGGCCACCGCCAGGTCGTTCCACAGACGGGGGTGATCGGGCGCGCGCACCAACAATAGGCGGAAGCGATGGGCGGCTTCGTGCCAGAGGCCCTTCTTGCCCAGTTCGACGGCGTACGCCATCTCTTTCTTGATGCTCGAAGCCCGGACCGGGGCCGCGCCCAGCACCAGAGCCGCCAGCAGAAGAGTGAGGGCGCCGCGTCGCAGAAGAGATTTCGCCATGGGTCAGAGGGTCCTGCGTAGCAGGGATCGACCGCCCCCCGGAGATCCCCGAACAGCCGGAATTATAGCCCAAAGGTCCCGTGTGGCGGATACGGTAGACTGAACATGCCGCATTCAATCCGCGGGGGATTCATGCTGCTGCGCCGGGCCACGGGCCCCATCAGGGGGAGGGTGACGCCGCCCCCTTCCAAGTCGATCACTCACCGGGCTCTGCTGGCAGCAGCCCTCGGCCGGGGCACCACGGTGATTGAAAATCCCCTGGACGCCCAGGACACCCGCCTGACCGCCGCGGCCCTTTCCGCTCTGGGGGCACCGGTGGACTGCGAAGAAGGCGCCTGGACGGTGACCGGCTTTCGCCGCGGCGCGGGCGGTCTGTGGCCGGCCGCCGATCTTGACCGCGCCGCCGGCGCAGGGACTGTCGCCCGGGCCCATGAGGGCAGCGACCCTGTGACCCTGGATCTGGGCAACTCGGGTACATCCCTGCGCTTCCTGCTGCCGCTGGCTGGCCTTCTGGACCGGCCGGTGGTGCTGGATGGTTCAGCGCGGCTGCGGCAGCGGCCCCTGGGCGCCCAGGCCGCGGCGCTACGGGCCCTGGGAGCCCAAGTGGACGAACTGGGTGAGCCGGGCTGCCCGCCGGTGCGGGTTCGTGGGCCGATCCGCAGTGGCCGGGTCACGGTGGATGCCGCGGCCTCCAGCCAGGTGGTCTCAGGCCTGTTGCTGGCCGGCGCTGCCCTGGAGGGCGGACTGATGGTGACCGCCTCGGCGCTGTCGTCCCGGCCCTATGTGGATCTCACCCTGGCCGTGATGAACGACTTTGGGCTGGCGGTGGACGTGATGGCAAGGGATACATGGTCCGTGGCCGGTGCCG
>JAPUKF010000294.1 GCA_027295805.1 Acidobacteriota bacterium
TGAAGAGCTGGCGGGAGCAGCCCTGCCCGGACCCGCTGATATCCAGGTGATCACCCGCATGAGCACTCTCAACGCACTCACTCCCGACGCCTGAAGGGGCCGGCATAGAACCCCCATGGCTGCCGAAGCCAGAATGCCCCAGGGCATTCCCGCCGCCTACCTGAGCGGCGGGCAGATGCGCGGCCGGTACCACGACGGCTGGTACACCGAGGAAGAGATCGACACCGTGCGCCTGGCCATCAAGGTGCGCGCCCGCCTGCACCACGAAGAATCGCCCTACCAGCGCATCAGCATCTACGACAGCGAGTTCTTCGGCCGCTTTCTCACTCTGGATGACATCATGATGTTCACCCAGCGTGACGAGTACGTCTACCACGAGATGCTCGTGCATGTCCCTCTCTGCAACCTGGCGGCGGCGGAGTCGGTGCTGATCATCGGTGGGGGTGATTGCGGCTGCCTGCGTGAGGTCCTGCGCCACAGCGGCATCCGGCGGGTGGTGCAGTGCGAGCTGGACCGCCGGGTCACCGAAGTCTGCAAGGAGTGGTTCCCCTGGGTGACGCCGGCCCTGGCCGACTCGCGCGTGGAAACGGTCTACGGCGACGGCCGCGCCTATGTCCGGGAGCGGAAAGCCGCCTGGGATCTGATCATCGTGGACAGCACGGACCCGGTGGGACCGGCCACGGCTCTCTTCCTGGCCGATTTTTACCGGGACGCGGCCGCCGCCCTGCGACCCCACGGCGTCCTGACCGCCCAGGTCGGCTCACCCCACTGGGAACCCGACCTGGTGGGTGCCGTCTTTGGCCAGCAGCGCCAGGCGTTTCCCAGCGTGCAGGGCTACCTGGGTCAACTCCCCACCTACCTGAGCGGGACCTGGTGCTGGTCCTACGCCAGCCGCGACTCTCATGACCCTTCCCTGCCCCGCCTTCAGCCGGCCGCGGAGATGGCCGCCGGCTGCCGCTATTACAATGCTGCCGCACACACAGCCGCGTTCAGTCTTCCCAACTACGCTCGCCGCGCGGTCGTCGATGGCCGCGGGCCGGCCTGAACCCGTCATGGCCGGCGCGCGCCGGTTCAGCGACTTCCCGCCGCCACACCGGTGGCACTCATGGCCGCGGGCAAGGCCTCCGCCCAGATGCGACGCAGGGCCGTCAGGTCGTGATCCAGAACCGTTTCCTGCCCGACTTTGAGGCGCAAACGGTCCGTGCCGACCCGACCCAGGTCCAGGAGATCCACGCCACCCCGAGAGGCGCGCCGTTCCAGAGCCGCCAGCGAAGCAGGCGGCAGCGTCACCACGAAGCGCGCCCCCGCCTCACCGAAGAGAAGGGCATCCAGCCGACCTGCCGGCGGTGCCAGCGACAGGTCCAGGCCAAGCCGGCCGTCCGGGCCGAAGACGATCTCGGCCAGGGCCACCGCCAGCCCCCCATCGGACAGATCATGAGCCGAGCGCAGTTCGCCGGCCTGCACCGCCTCGCGCACCACACGGGATGCGGCTTTCTCCGCCTCCAGATCGACGGCTGGTGGCCGCCCCCGTTCCTGTCCATGGATAAAGGCCAGGTACTCGCTGGCACCCAGGCGGCCGCCGGTCCCGCCCAGCAGGATCACCCGGTCATCCACGGCGGTCACCCAGGGCCCGACGTGCCGGCTGACATTCTCCAGCAGCCCGACCATGCCGACCGTGGGGGTGGGCGCCACGGCCTGCCCTCCGGTTTCGTTGTAGAACGACACGTTCCCCGAGACAACCGGTGTTTCGAAGGCGCGACAGGCGGCACCCAGACCGGCCACGGCTTGGGCAAATTGCCACATGATCTCGGGCCGCTCCGGGCTGCCGAAATTCAGGCAATCGGTGATGGCCAGGGGCTCGGCGCCGACACATGAGACGTTGCGCACGGCCTCCGCCACCGCCATGGCGGCGCCGTCATAGGGATCCAGCCGGCAGTAGCGGGGGTTGCAGTCGGTGGTCAGGGCGACCGCCTTCTGCGTTCCCTTGATGCGTATGATGGCGGCGTCGGCGCCGGGGCCCAGCACTGTGTTGGTGCGCACCGTGGTGTCGTACTGGCGCGCGACCCAGCCACGGGAACAGAGATTCAGATCGGCCAGCAGGCGCGCCAGCAGTTCGCCCATGTCGCCCGGCTCAGGCACCTGCTCCAGATCCAGTTCCCTAAGAGCCGCCAGGTCCGCCGGCTCACGCCGGGGACGGTCATAGACCGGCGCCTCCTCGGCCAGGGGGTGGGCCGGCATATCCACCACCATCTCTCCCCCATCCCTCACCTGCACGCGCCCGCTGTCGGTGACCTCGCCGACCACCTCGGCATCCAGGCCCCACTTGGCGAAGATGCGGGCGATATCCTTCTCCCGTCCCGGGCGTGTCACCAGGAGCATGCGCTCCTGTGATTCGGAGAGCATGAGTTCGTAGGGCGACATGCCGCTCTCCCGGCGGGGCACGTTATCCAGGTTCAGGGCCACGCCTGCGCCGCCGCGCGAGGCCATCTCGAAGCTTGAACAGGTCAGCCCTGCGGCTCCCATGTCCTGGATGCCCACCACGGCATCGGTCTTGAACAGCTCCAGGCAGGCTTCCAGAAGCAGCTTCTCGGTGAAGGGATCGCCGACCTGCACGGTGGGCCTGCGGGTTTCAGATGAGTCGTCGAACTCCTCCGAGGCCATGGTGGCACCATGGATGCCATCCCGGCCGGTCTTGGAACCGACGTACATCACCGGATTGCCCACCCCGCTGGCCTTGCCGAGAAAAATCCGGTCGCCACGGGCAATGCCGAGATTGAAGGCATTGACCAGGATGTTGCCATTGTAGGAA
>JAPUKF010000295.1 GCA_027295805.1 Acidobacteriota bacterium
GGTGCCCATGGCGGAGATGCTCACCTACTCCCAGACGCTCAAATCGATCACCGGCGGCCGGGGCAGCTTTCACATGACCCTGGCTCACTACGAACAGGTCCCGGCTCACATTCAGAAGAAGCTGGTGAGCGAGTTGAGCAAAGAAAAGGCGGGAGAGAGCTGAGGTGGGTGATTCTCCACCGGTTCTCTGGATTGAAGATGCTGCCGGCCATATCGGCGAGATCGTCACTCTGCGCGGATGGGTGCACCAGAAGCGCTCCTCGGGGAAGATCCGCTTCCTGGTTCTGCGGGATGGAACCGGCTATATCCAGGGCGTGGCCTCCGTCCAGGACCTGCCCGCAGCCGACTGGGAGAATCTCGACCGTCTCACCCAGGAATCGTCGGTGCGGGTCACGGGTGAACTGCGGGCCGACAAGCGCTCGGCCGGCGGCTGCGAGCTGACCCTGGCCCGGGTCGAGCCCCTGTCCATCGCACCCGAGTACCCCATCCAGCCCAAGGAACACGGACCGGAGTTTCTGCTGGACAATCGTCACCTCTGGCTGCGCTCTCGCCGGCAGCGTGCCATCATGCGGGTCCGCAGTGAAGTGGTCCGCGCCTGCCGCGACTATTTTCTCACGCGGGGCTACACCCTCATCGATGCTCCCATTTTCACACCGGCCGCCTGCGAAGGAACCTCGACCCTCTTCGAGACCGACTACTTCGGCCGGAAAGCGTATCTGACCCAGTCGGGGCAGCTCTATCTGGAACCTGCCTGCATGGCCCTGGGCAAGGTCTTCTGTTTCGGCCCCACCTTCCGCGCCGAAAAATCCAAGACGCGCCGCCACCTCACCGAATTCTGGATGCTGGAGCCGGAAGTGGCTTTCATGGAACTGGACGGCCTTCTGGACCTGGCGGAGGACTTCATTGCCACCATCATGGCCCGTGTCCTGGAATCCCGTGGCGAAGAACTGAAGACTCTGGAGCGGGACGTCAGCCGCCTTGAGAAAATAATTCCGCCGTTTCCGCGCATGCGCTACGACCAGGCGGCCCGCATCCTCGACGAAAAGTCAAATGAGAGGCCGGAGCTGGCCTTCACTTATGGCGATGATTTCGGCGCGCCCCACGAGGCCGCCCTGGTGGAAGACCAGGATAAGCCGCTCCTGGTGACCCACTACCCGACAGCGGTGAAGGCCTTCTACATGCAGCCGGCGGCGGACGACCCGGACAAGGCTCTCTGCGTGGATGTCCTGGCGCCGGACGGCTACGGCGAGATCATAGGCGGCTCCCAGCGCATCCATGACCTGGAGTTGCTGCAGACGCGCATCCGGGAACACGATCTACCCCAGGAGGCCTTCGACTGGTACCTGGATATCCGCCGCTACGGGAGCGTGCCCCACTCCGGCTTCGGCATGGGGCTTGAGAGATTCGTGGCCTGGGTGACCGGTATCCACCATCTGCGGGAGACCATCCCCTACCCGCGCATGATCCACCGCCTGACACCCTGATCCCCTGTCTTAGCCCGCTCACAGGGACAGGCCGGCCGCCGCCGCCGTATCCAGAAACCAGACGGCCCGCCGGGTTCGCCGCGCCAGGCGCGCCACGGGGAGCCGGCAGCCGTTCCCCTGCAACACCTGCCGCACCACACCGGCCTTGGCCTCTCCCTGCACCAGAAAGACCAGGCACCGGGCGGCATCCAGAACCGGCAGAGTCAGGGTCAGCCGGGCCACTTCCGGCGAGCCTCCGGCCGGCGTGGTGGGACCGTCGACAGGCACCACCCAGCGGCAACGTTCAGCCAGGGCCGGGGAACCGGGGAACAGGGAGGCCGTGTGGCCGTCCATGCCGAGGCCGAGAATGCAAAGGTGCACAACCGGCACGCCCAGGGAACGGGCCGGTGCAACCCTGTCCAGGGTGTGAGCATAGGCCGCGGCAAGTCTGCCGGCCGGGGGCAGAGGGTTCTCAGAGGAGGTATGCGCGTCCCCGCGCACGTCCGGGATCATGGGCAGCAGAGGCGGCCGCCCTCCCCACGCCCGCCTGATCATGGCCCCATTGCTGCGCGGGTCGCCGGCAGCCACAAGACGCTCGTCCACCTGCAGCAGAGCCAGCGAGGCCGCATCCGGCCGGTATCCGGCCAGGCAGCGGTAGGTCATCTCAGGGGTGATGCCCCCGGAGAGAGCCAGAACCGCCTGCCCATCCCGCGTGACGGCGGTGGCGATCCGATCATCCAGGAAAGCTGCGGCGCGCCGGGCCAGAGCCACGGTACTTCCTGCCACCACGACAGTTTCGCCCGCCGCCGTGAGGCGCGCTCCCGGGGGCAGAGTCATGGCCGGCGGTCACTGTTCCCGCCGCTGGCCAGCCGCCGCCACAGCTTCGCCAGTTCCCCGGCTCGCGCCAGTGCCGTGGCGAAGACCGGGTCGGCCTGGGGAAACTCCAGTTCCCGCGCCAGGAGCGCTGCTGTGCCGGTGACCCCGGGCTGTCCGGGCCATCTCCACAGGGGCTGGCCCGGCAGGCTCAATTCAGCCCATGGCGCTTCTCCCGGCCCGATGCGGGCGGTGGCCGGCGGATGTTCATGGGCGCCCATGGCCAGCGAGAGGCTGGGATCGCCTTCCTCTCCCCGCTGCACCCTCACCTTCACCACGTGGGTTCCGGCATCCATTTCAAGACTCAGATCGTCGCCTGTGGCATGGACCGTTGCCGGACGCGTCCGCCAGCCCAGGCGTGCCGCCAGCCAGCCGGCCAGATAAAGGGCCTGCCCCCTTCCCGGATGTCCGGCCGCCGCGTTCCATCTCAGATCCAGACCTCGCACGGCGGTGAGAAGCGGCCGCTGGGCGGGTGGGTCGAAGAGAGCGGCCGTGGCTTCCCGCCAATGGGTCAGCCGCCGCCAGGCCAGGTCGCCCGCTGCAGCCCCGTCCCCGGCGCCACCGCTCCACGCCGCCAGGTCCACCAGGGTCTCCAGATCGTCGCCAACCGACGCCGTATCCAGAATCAAGCGGTCGGCCAGGTCGGCCAGTCGTCCCAGACGGTGACTGCCAAAAGGAGGCCGTCCGCGCCACCAGAGAAAAACCGGGAGGTCCTCCGCCAGCAGGGCAGCCAGGGTGCCATGCAGGTGGATCGCCGCCTCACCAGCGGCCATGAGGGTGATCTGCTCACAGCAGACCTGTCGTTCACTGCCGGCGGGACGCCGGCAAAAAGCGGAAAGAAAGGCCTGGAGATGCGACGACGGCGCCTGGGGACGGGCATCCACCCGGATGACACGGCAGGGATGCTCACTGGTGATGGCCGCCACCAGATCGGTCAATTCCCTGTCGTCCGGCTCGACATCCGGGGACCCATGGGATCCCTCCTGCACCCACGCCTTCTCGGACATGATGATCAGGTTCAGCACGCAGGCCCTCATCATGCCCCGGCCTCCGCCTCCCTCACCCGTGTCACGCCACAAGCGGCGGAGCTCCTCCTCCATGGCGGCCACATCCACGGCTCGGCCCGCCACCAGGGGAATGGGAGCGTTCATGGGCAGCCCCGGCTCATATCCGCCGCCAGCGGCGACCGTCGGCCCGCAGCAGGTCATGGGCGGCGACCGGCCCCCAGGTTCCCGACTCGTAGAACTCCAGTCCTTCCTCGGGAGCATGATCCCACGCCTCCAGAACCGGCTGCAGCACACGCCAGGCTGCCTCGACCTCGTCGCGACGAGTGAAGAGGGTCGAGTCCCCCAGCATGCAGTCCAGCAGCAGGCGCTCGTAGGCGTTGGGCATTTCCAGCAGACCGAAGGAACTGCCATAGCTGAAGTCCATGTCCACCGGCCGCATGCGCAGACTCATACCCGGGCGCTTGACTTCGAAGCGCAAGGCAATCCCTTCATCGGGCTGAATCCGCAGGGAGATGACATTGGGCACCAGATCGGCGCGGGCTTCACCTCCGAAGAGAAGATGAGGCACCTGGCGGTAGACCACGGCGATCTCGCTGGTCTTGCGCGCCAGCCGCTTGCCTGAGCGCAGATAGAACGGCACTCCCTGCCAGCGCCAGTTATCCACGTGCAATTTGAGGGCCGCATAGGTCGGCGTCACCGATTTCCGCTGGACGCCATCCTCATGGCGATAGGCCCCGGCCGGACGCCCCAGCACCTGACCGGCGGCATACTGGCCCCGGACGGCGTGCACCCGGTGCGCCCCCGCGTCCAGAGAGCGCACGGCGCGCAGGACTTTCACCTTCTCATCCCGCACCGCATCGGCTTCGAAGGCAACCGGCGCTTCCATGGCCACCAGGCAGAGAAGCTGCAGGAGATGATTCTGGAACATATCCCGCAGGACGCCCGCCTCCTCGTAGTACCCACCCCGATCCCCGATGCCGATATCTTCCGCCACGCTGATCTGCACGTGGTCGATGAACTGGCGATTCCAGGTCGGTTCCAGAAACGCATTGGCGAAGCGGAACACCAGGAGGTTCTGAACAGTCTCTTTGCCCAGGTAGTGATCAATCCGGTAGACCTGCGACTCGTGGAAAACCCGGTTGACATCCCGGTTCAGAGTCTGGGCGGTGGCCAGGTCCCGGCCGAACGGCTTTTCGATGATGACGCGTGTCCAGCAACGGTCGCCGGAGTCGAGTCCCGCTTCACCCAGCCCGCCGATGATGGGCGGATACAGACTGGGTGGCATGGCCAGGTAGAAGACATGGTTACCATCGGTCCCACGGATCTGGTCCAGGTCCGTGAGACGGCGAGCCAGTCCGCCGTAGGCGTCGGCGCTCCCCAGGTCGGTACACTGGTACATCAGGCCGGCGGCGAAAGCATCCCACTGGGCTCCGGCAGCCAGTTCCCGGTCGGCGAATTCGGCGACAGCTTCCTGCATGATCTGGCGAAATCGTTCATCGGACCAGGCGGTGCGGCCGACGCCCAGCACGGTGAATCCGGGCGGCAGGAGACGGCGGGCGTGGAGGCTCGCCAGAGCCGGCATGAGCTTGCGGCGGGTCAGATCGCCGGAGGCACCGAAGATGATCATGACGCAGGGTTCAGCGATGCGCTCCCGGCGCATGCCGAGACGCAGTGGGTTTTCACCAGCCGGCGGTTCCCTCACGGGCTCAGGCTTTCTCCCCGCCGGATCGGGTGCCATGGCCACCGAACTCATCGCGCAATGCCGCCACCAGGCGCAGAGAAAACGCATCATGGCGGCGCGAGGCGAAGCGGGCGAACAGGGCTTGAGTGATGGCCGGCGCCGCCACAGAGCGCTCGATGGCTTCCTCCACCGTCCAGCGACCCTCACCCGAGTCGGCGACCCAGGCCTCGATGCCGGCCAGGTCAGGGTTCTTGTCCAATGCTGCGGCCACCAGGTCCAGGAGCCAGGAGCGGATCACGGATCCTTTTCCCCAAAGCTTTGCCACCCCGGGCAAATCCAGCGGGAACGGCCCCTCTTTGAGCAGTTCAAACCCTTCTCCGTAGGCCTGCATCATGGCGTACTCGATGCCGTTGTGAACCATCTTGGTGTAATGGCCTGCTCCCACAGGTCCCACATGGGCATATCCTGCAGGTGGCGCCAGCGTCCTGAGGATCGGCTCCACCTGATGGTAAGCCTCCCTGGAGCCCCCCACCATGAGGCAATACCCCTCTTCCAGGCCCCAGATGCCACCTGAGGTGCCTGCGTCCAGCAGGTGAATCCCCTTTCGCGCCAGCATCCCGGCGCGGGTCAGCGTGTCCTTGTACCGGGAGTTGCCGCCGTCCAGGACAATATCCCCCTTCTGAAGCCTCTCACTCAGTTTTTCCAGGGTGAGCTGGGTGGGCTCTCCGGCCGGCACCATGACCCAGACGATGCGAGGGCCGTCCAGCTGGCTGCACAGGTCGTCCAGATCCGCCGCCGCAACAGCGCCCGTCTCGCCGGAGACAGTCGCCACCTGCCCGGCGTCAAGATCCCACACCACCACCTGGTGATGGTCGCGGCGCAAGCGCTTCACCATGTTGGCGCCCATCTTGCCCAGACCGACCAGACCCAGTTTCATGGCTCCCCTTTCAGCCCAGCAGTTCCCGCGCCCGGGAGACGATCCTGCCCGGGACGAACCCGAACTTCTCGAACAGCACGGGCCCCGGCGCCGACGCCCCGAACCGGTCGAGAGTGACACAGGCACCGGCCCATCCGACCCAGCGATCCCATCCCAGGGATGCGCCCGCCTCCACCGCCAAGCGTGCCGTCACAGCAGAGGGCAGGACTTCCTCCCGGTACGACTCGGGCTGCCCGGCGAACAGCTCCCAGCAGGGAAACGACACGACGCGGGTGGGAATTCCATCACCCTGCAACAGATCACGGGCGGCCAGGACCAGGGTGACTTCGGAGCCCGAGGCCATGAGAATCAGATCCGGGCTGCCACCCTCAGCCTCGGCGAGAATATAGGCGCCGCGAGCCAGCCCGCCTGCGGGCGTCGATCCTTCGCCCTCCAGGAGAGGAAGTTTCTGGCGGCTCAGAACCAGGGCGGTGGGACCGTCCCGGCGGGTGAGAGCCACCCGCCAGGCGGCTGCCGTCTCATTGGCATCGGCGGGGCGGATGACATGGAGATTGGGCATGGCGCGCAGGGAGGCCAGGTGTTCCACCGGCTGGTGGGTGGGGCCGTCCTCCCCCAGCCCGATGGAATCATGGGTGAACACCCAGATCGCAGGCAAGCGGCTGAGCGCCGCCAGCCTGATGGCGGGGCGGGCGTAATCGGAGAAGATGAGGAAGGTTGCCGCGAAGGGGCGGAGGCCGCCATGCAGGTTCATCCCGTTCATGAGAGCGCCCATGGCGTGTTCCCTGACCCCGAAATGCAGAATGCGGCCACCGTACTCTCCCGCCGCCACGTCCGAACTGTCGGGGATATGGGTGTTATTGGACCCTGCCAGGTCGGCGGAGCCACCGACCAGTTCCGGGAGCGCCGGTGCCAGAGCGGCAAGAACCTTGCCCGAGGCGGCGCGGGTGGCGAGGTCACCCGTCTCCCTGGTAAAGACAGGCAGGTGGTCTTCCCAGCCGGCCGGCAGGTCGGAGGCCTGGCGGCGGTCCCATTCGGAAGCGGCGGGGGGGTCATGCTGCCGCATCTCCTCCATCCTGGTCTGCCAGGCGGCATGCAACGTCGCACCGGCCGCCGCCCGTTCCGTGAGGGGTGCGGCGGCGCCCTCTGGAACCAGGAACTGAGCCTGGGGATCCCAGCCGTACGCTTCCTTGGTGGCGCGCACTTCTTCTTCTCCCAGGGGCGCACCATGAGCAGATGACGTGCCCTCCTTGGCCGGTGAACCGAACCCGATGCGGGTGCGGGCTGCGATCAAGCTGGGGCGGTCGCTCTCGGCCACGGCAGCTTCCAGCGCAGTGGCCACGGCATACGGGTCCATACCGTCCACGGCCTGCACATGCCATCCCAGAGCGGCGTAGCGCGCCATCACATCCTCGCTGAAGCTGAGATGGGTCGGGCCGTCGATGGTGATTTTATTATCGTCGTAGATGACACAAAGGCGATCCAGTCCCAGGTGGCCTGCCAGCGAGGAAGCCTCGGCGCCAACTCCCTCCATGAGGTCGCCGTCGGAAACCAGCACCCAGGTGCGATGATCCACGACTTGCCGGTTGCGACCGTTGAAGCGGGAAGCGAGCATGCGCTCGCCCAGGGCCATCCCCACGGCATTGCCCAATCCCTGCCCCAGGGGACCGGTGGTCGCCTCCACGCCGGGAGTCTCTCCGCGCTCCGGATGTCCCGGAGTCCGTGACCCCCACTGGCGGAAGTTCTTCAGGTCATCCAGGCTGAGGTCATATCCGGAGAGGTGGAGCAACCCGTACAGCAACAGGGAGGCATGCCCGCAACTCAGCACGAATCGATCCCGATCCGGCCAGTGCGGGTGCCTGGGGTCGAATTTCAGGAACCGCGACCACAACACTTGCCCGACCACCGCCAGGCCCATGGGTGCGCCGGGATGTCCCGAGTTGGCTTTCTGGACCGCGTCCATGGCCAGAGTGCGAAGAGTCTTGATGCACAGTTCATCGGTGTCCGTGAAGGTGAAGGCCATGACCTCAGGTGTCTCCCTTGGTGGTCTCAAGATTCCACGAAATCAGATACTCGCACACCGCGTCTCCCCTTGCCCGGCAGCGAGGGTGGTCGATGGCCACATCCCGGCCGTCGCACATCTCCACGGCGCGCTCATGCCATCCCATCACGGTCCGACAATCGCCCTCGGAGAAGACCTCACTGTCGGAAGTGACCAGGCGGCAGGCGTGTTCCCCCGTCTTCTCATAGGTGCGGGAGCCGGTGTCGTAATAGAGCCGATAGATGGACGGCGCTCGCGACAGCAGGTGATGGGGATCGCCCGCGCGCACAAAAACCTGGTGCACGCCGGCGAGGTTGTAGGTGGCCGACCGCCGCCCCAGTTCCATGAAAGTGGAACGCCCGTCTTCCCCGAGAACCTGGAGAATGGCCTTCTCCAGGCGTTCTCCCAGGGCAAAGGGATACCACTGGGCGGGCAGCAGCCCGCGCTCGAGAGTGTGCCGGTCCTCCTCGGGGAGGATCCCCAGGACCAGGTCCAGTCGCTCACGCCCGAACTTTTTCTCGACAAAGTCCACGCGCGAGCGCAATACGCTTCCCTTGACGTTGGCCATGATGACCTCGCTGGAGGCAGACAGCCGAACGGGCGGCAAAACCCCCGTGGGCGGCACCTTACCGGGATCCCGGCGGGCCGGTCAAGCGTTCGGGCCAAAGCCGCTGCTATCATGCGCCAGCGCACGGGCAGGCTTCCCTTCCGGCGCCGCCCCCTCCGGGAGACGCACCTTGCCATCTGAAAAGACAGCCAGAAGCGGGAAAGGCCGCCTGGTCCACAGCCGGCCGGTCCACCGGGGCCGTGTTGTGGAGGTCGCCGTGGACCGGGTCGAACTCCCCAACGGCCATCAGGTGGACCTGGATATGGTGCGTCACCCCGGCGCCGCAGCAGTGGTGCCGTTCATCAGTGAGACCGACATCCTTCTGGTTCGCCAGTACCGCTGGGCTGCAGGCGGCTTCATCTACGAAATTCCCGCCGGGAAGCTGGATCACAAGGGGGAAGAGCCACTGGCCTGCGCCCGCCGTGAGTTGCTGGAAGAGGTGGGCCAGCACGCCACTTCCCTCCAGTCCCTGGGATCCATCGTCACCGCTCCGGGTTTCACGGACGAAGTGATCCATCTGTTCCTGGCAACCGGCCTGCAAGCAGGCCGGCAGAACCTGGAGAAGGATGAAGTCCTGGAGATCGTCCGCCTACCGTTCGACCAGGCCCTGGACTGGGCCCTGGCCGGACGTATTCGCGACGCCAAGACTCTCTGCGGTCTCTTCCGGGCCGATCTTTTTCGCCACCAGCGCGGGGAGGCCGGGTGAACATCACACTGCCTCTCTTCCGTCCATTCCCCCTCTTGCAGGGGTCGGCGGCCCAGACCATCAGCGGCGCTCTGCTGCCCGGCCCGGCCAGAAGTTCGCTGCCGGCAGGCGAGACCTTCACGGTCGAGGTTGAGCCGGGCGAGCGGGTGCTGCTGGAACGCACCGCGGCTAAAGGTCCGCCCCGGGGACGCCTGGTGCTGTTTCATGGACTGGGCGGCTGCGCCGACTCCCGCTACCTGCGGCGCACTCTGCTGGCCGCCCATGCCCGCGGCTGGGAGGTGGCCAGGGTCAACGCTCGCGGGGCAAACGGCCATCACCACCTGGCCCGGCGGCTGCCTCATGCCGGGCGCTGGCCCGATCTGGCCCCGATTCTGGCGGCTGACATCTGGACACCGGCCGCCAGGCACACTCCCATGGCAGCGGTGGGTTTCTCCCTGGGGGGATCCATTCTCCTGCGTCACCTGGGTGAGACCGGCGTGGGTTCAGGGCTGGATGTCGCCATCGCCGTCAACCCGCCCACGGATCTGACACGGTCCATCGTCGAACTCGAGAAGCCCGCCAACCGGCTGTATCAGGCCTACTACGTGCGCGGGCTCGCGTCCGGGCTGCGCCGCCGGGCACGGCTCTATCCGGATCTCTACAAGCGCCCCGACCCCCGCCGCCACAGCACTGTCCGCGCCATCGATGAAGACTACATCGCTCCCGACGCCGGCTATCCCTCGGCGTACGCCTACTGGGTCGGGTCATCCGCCGTCCGCGCCCTCGACGGCGTGCGCACTCCCACCCTGGTCCTCTCCTCCCAGGACGACCCGTTCGTGCCGGCGGACATGCTGCGCCGGGACATCCAGGGACGGCCCTTTCTGCAACTGGCACTGGTGCCTCAGGGCGGCCACATGGGCTACCTGGCATGGTCCCGGGGACGCCTTCGCTTCTGGGCCGCCGACACGGCTCTCCATGTGCTGGAAGAACACCTGCGCAAGAGACATATCCTCAGGCGGAAAACCGTTTCGGTGACGGGGTGAGCGGCGGTGGCAAGCGGTCGGTGAAGGTCGGCATGGTCTCGCTGGGTTGTCCCAAGAACACGGTGGACAGCGAAGTGATGCTGGGACATCTGGGCCAGGCGGGGGCCACCCTCACCCGGAACGCCGACGAGGCCGACGTGGTGGTCATCAATACCTGCGGCTTCATCGATGCCGCCAAGGAAGAATCGGTGGACACTATCCTGGCGGCGGTGCGGCGCAAGGAAGAAGGCCTCTGCCGGCGGGTTGTCGTGACCGGGTGCATGGTCCAGCGCTACGAGGAGGAACTGCGCCGTGAGATTCCCGAGATCGATGCCTTTGTGGATCTGGACGGACTGGGTGAAATCGCCCGGGCCGTGGGCATGGAAGAGGGCGCCGCGAACAGCACGGCGGCCGTGCCCCTGCCTGCTGCGCCCACAGGACTCCATCCCGCGACTTACCTGTATGACGCGGCAACCCCCCGCACCCTCTCGGGCCCGTCCTGGTCGGCTTATCTCAAGATTGCCGAGGGCTGCGACAACACCTGCTCCTTCTGCGCTATCCCGCGTTTCCGCGGCGCCTTCCGCTCCCGACCTCTGGATGACATCGTGCGTGAGGCACGGAATCTGGCTGCAGCGGGGATCGTGGAACTGAATCTCATTGCCCAGGATTCCACGGCCTACGGTGGCGACCTCGGCCTGCGGGAGGGGCCGACCCGCCTGGTGGAGGCGCTGGCCGACATCCAGGAACTGAAATGGGTCCGCCTCTTCTACGTTTATCCCAACAAGGTCGACGACTCGCTCCTGCACGCCATGGGGGAGCGCAGCAACATCGCCGCCTATATCGACATCCCCCTCCAACATGCCGCCCGGTCGGTTCTGGCTCGCATGCGCCGGGGCGGGTCGGCGTCGGGGCATCTGCGGCTTCTGGAACGGATCCGACGCTTCATCCCCGGTGTTGCCATTCGCTCCACGGTCATCGTCGGCTTCCCCGGCGAGACCGAAACTGAGTTTCAGGAGGTGCTGACTTTCATCCGGGAAGCACGGTTCGACCATCTGGGCGCCTTCACCTACAGCCATGAAGACCACACCACAGCCGCCGCCCTGGACGACGACGTTCCCGCCCAGATGAAAGAAGACCGCCGGGGCCTGGTCATGGCGGAGCAGGAGGCCATCGCGTCGGCACGCAACGGGGACCGGGTGGGAAGCCGTCTGACCGTTCTCTGTGAAGGGACCTGCCTCGAGACCGAATACCTTCTGCAAGGCCGCCTGGAGGGCCAGGCCCCCGAAGTTGACGGCAGGGTGCTCATCCAGGAAGGAATCGCTAAAGCCGGTCAGTTTGTCCAGGTGGAGATCACCGAGGCACATCCTTACGACCTGGTGGGCCGAGTCGTATGAGAGTCCTGAACAATCTTCTCTTCCTCCTGGCCACCGGGTTCGGCTCCGGTCGCTCACCCCTGGTGCCGGGCACCACCGGCACCCTGGCCGCCATTCCCGTGCACGTGTCCGCCGCGTGGCTGCTGGGGCCGCGCTACTTCGCGGCGGCCGCCGTCCTCTTCGTACCCCTGGCCATCGCCGCGGCCAACGTCGCCTGCAATCGCCTCCCGCTGAAAGACCCGGGCCTGATCGTCGTGGATGAATGGGCCGGCTACTTCCTGACGGTCGCCCTGCATCCTCTCAACTGGCAGACCATAGCCGCCGGGTTCCTGATTTTTCGCATTCTGGACGTGGCCAAACCGTTCCCGGCCCGCCGCCTGGAGCACCTCCCGGGCGGCACCGGCGTTGTCCTGGACGATGTGATGGTCGGCCTTTATGGCAACTTGATCCTGTGGTTGATCCTCGGACCGCTGAGGACACTCCTGGCATGAAAATCGTTTACTCCCCTGATGACCTGGACGGCAGCCTGTCCCACCCGGTGGCGGCCGTGGGAAATTTCGACGGCGTACACCTGGGTCACCAGCGCATCCTTGAAACCCTGAAGCAGCGGGCGGCGCCACACGGCGGTACGGTGGTGGTGATCAGCTTCAATCCCCATCCTCAAAGGGTCCTCCATCCCGACACAGCACCCCGGCTCATCGCCACCCGCCTGCAAAAGGTTGCCTGGTTGGAGGAGGCCGGTGTGGACCTGATGCTGGAACTGCCGTTCACCCGCGAGCTCTCGGCCCTCACGCCTGAAGCCTTTGTGACGCGGATCCTGCTGCGCGGCCTGCGCGTGGCCGAGGTTCATATCGGGCGCAATTTCCGCTTCGGCCACGACCGCTCCGGCGACTTTGAAACCCTTGAAGAACTCGGGCGCCGCCACGGCTTCACCGCCATGCCCGTCACCGGCGTCCGGCTGGACGGGAGGCGTATCAGTTCCAGCCGCGTGCGCGCGGCTCTGGGCGCCGGGGACGTGCAACTGGCCGCGGCGCTCCTGGGGCGAGAGGAAGAACTGGTGGGGCCGGTGGTCCCCGGCGATGCCCGGGGCCGCATCCTGGGATTCCCCACCGCCAACCTGGCCGTGGAGAACGAACTGGTTCCCTTCACAGGCGTCTACGCCACCCATCTCGTGGTGGACGATGAGCCGTTGCCGGCGGTGACCAACATCGGCTCGCGGCCCACCTTCCCCGGGGCGGGTCCGGCGGTGGAAACGCATATCCTGGATTACGGGGGCGACCTGTATGGCCACAGGGTGCGCCTGCGCTTCACGCGCCGCCTCCGCGATGAGCAGCGCTTTGCGGGACTTCCCGAACTCAAAGCCCAGATCGCCCTGGACGTGGCCGCGGCCCGCAAGGTTTTCGGCGCCTGAGGCGAATGGTCGCAAGGTGCGCCGCCATCGTTCTGCTGGCCCTGCTCCCGGGTGCCTGTGCCCCATCATCTCCCCAGGATGAACCCGACAGGGTGATGCGGACATTCTGCACCCTTTATTTCGAGAAGGCGGATCTCATGGCGGCTCTTCCCTGGGTTGCCGGCGCCGCCCGCAACGTCCTTCTGGAGGAGATGCGCCATCTCCCCGTCGGCGCCGCCACGACGCCCCGGCCCCGGGTGCGCTGGACGGTTGTTCGGCGCCAGGAGATGTCCACGACCCAGGCCGTCCGCTACCGCGTGGAAGTTCGGCTCTCCCCCCTGCCCGGAGCGGCGGCCGATTCCGTAGCATGGGTCCTCCCGTTTACCCTCCTTCTGGAGAATACCTCCGGGAAGGGTCTGCCTGCCTGGCGGGTGACGGCCGTGGACCAGGGCTGACGGAGGTGAGCAACAGGCTGCAGCGCGGCATCATCATGTTGGTGGCCTTCATACTGGCCATCCTGGCCGCCATCGTCTTCTTCGCCCCGTCCACGCCTGGAGATCCGCCGGCCGGTGGTCCCCTCAGAATGGTTGTCCCGGAGGGTGCCCTTCCCCCACCCGGCCGGGTCATGGTGCTGGGCGACCTCCCTGTATCCCTGGGTCATCGCCGGGATGGTGGGCTTTATGCTCTCAGCCTGCGCTGCCCCTACCTGGGATGCCTGCTCGCCTGGAACGAGGGAACCGGCCAGTTCCATTGTCCCTGCCATGGCGACCGTTTTACCGCGGATGGGTCGGTTCTCATCGGCCGATCTCCCACTCATCTGAATCGTTTCAGCCTGCGGTGGGCGCCCGCTTCAGGGGTGGAAGTCTTCTTTTCAAGAGGATTTGCCATGGTGGGAAGAGAGCAGCCACCCGATGTACAGTATCCACTCAGCCTGCTTGAATTACATATGTGAAAGATGAGATATTTATATTAATTCCACTTGACATCGCATATGCATCGACGTACTTTAACCGCGAACGAAAACACGAAACCAAAAACTCGAAAGGAGACGCCCCCCAGCCAAACCCCTTCCCCCTCAGCCGCGAGAATCATCCGGACCGCGGCTTGTACCATCGTAGGACTCCCCCAGACCCCTCGGCACCCCCCCCCGGCCGAGGGGTCGCTCTTTGTGGGGCCTTCCTAGACGACCACGTTGACGAGACGCCCGGGGACAACGATGACTTTCCTGGGCTCGCGGCCGTCGAGAATCTTGACGATGCGTTCGTGCGCAAGAGCCACGGCCTGCGCCTGCTCGGGTGAGGCATCGGCCGGCACGCTGACATTGGCCCGCAACTTCCCGTTCACCGTGACCGCGATCTGGACCACATCGCGAGCCAGGGCCGACTCATCCCATTCCGGCCAGCCGCTGGCAAGGATCGAGTTGGAGCCGCCCAGATCGCGCCAGAGCTCTTCGGTGATATGGGGGGCAAACGGGTGCAGAAGCTGCAGTAGGACCTTCAGGGCCCGGCCGATTCCCGGCCGGTTCCATTTTTCGGTGGCCGTCTTCTGCAGGTAGTCCGCCAGAAAATTGGTGAACTCCATGAGGGCCGCCACCGCAGTGTTGAAGTGCAGATCCTGCCCCATGTCACGGGTGACCTTCTTGGTGACGGCATGAGTCCGGCGACGGAGTTCGACGTCTCCTGACGCCGGATCCTCGGCGGCCAGAGCCAGCACGCCCTGCGACGGGAGCGGCCCGCGGCTGAGTTCCTCGGCTGTCTCCTGGAAGAGCTTCCAGATCCGGTTGAGAAAACGGGATGCCCCCCGCACCCCCTCGTCGGACCATTCACACTCCCGCTCCGGAGGTGCCATGAAAAGAGTGAACAGGCGTTCGGTGTCGGCGCCGAACTGGTCGATGATGGAGGCCGGCGCCACCACGTTGTATTTCGACTTGGCCATCTTTTGCAGAGAGATCTCCACCGTCTCAGCACACTGGGGACAGGCCCCCTCCTTGACCTGGGCGATGGGCACCCAGCCGTGGCGCCCACAGCGCGCCGCCGGATAGGTGATCATCCCCTGGGTGAACAGCCGGGCAAACGGTTCTTCAAACTCGGTCCAGCCGATGTCGTGTAGAAACTTGGTCACGAAGCGGGCATAGAGAAGATGCAGGATGGCGTGCTCGATACCGCCGATGTACTGGCCCACCGGCAACCAGCGATTGACCTCCTCCCTGTCGAACGGCGCGCTGGTGAGCCGCGCGGAGATGAAGCGCAGGAAGTACCAGGAGGAATCGACGAACGTATCCATGGTGTCGGTCTCACGCCGGGCAGGGGAACCGCAGACGGGACAGGATGTTTCTACGAATTCCGGACAGGACGCCAGCGGAGAGTCGCCCGTGGGACGGAACTCCACCTCGCGGGGGAGTTCCACCGGCAACTGATCATCGGGGACCGGCACTTCGCCGCAGGCATCGCAATAGACGATGGGAATGGGCGCACCCCAGTAGCGCTGCCGGGAGATGAGCCAGTCCCGCAGACGGAAGTTGACCGTCCCCTGCCCGAACCCTTCCTTCTCGGCGTGGGCGATCATCTCAGCGATACCCTGGCGATTGTTCCGGCCGGTCCATGGCCCGCTGTTCACCATGGTGCCATCAGCGGTAAACGCCTTCGTCATGGCAGCCGCGTCCAGGGGGCCCTCGGGCCCTGCAATGACAACTCTGACAGGAAGGTCGCTGGCGCGGGCGAATTCAAAATCCCTCTGATCATGGGCCGGAACGGCCATGATGGCCCCGGTGCCGTAGCTGGTCAGCACGAAGTTGGCCACCCAGATGGGCACCTTCTCACCGCTGTACGGATTGATGGCATGGCGGCCGGTGAACAGACCCCGTTTCTCCACCAGGCCCGCCGCGCGGGCGAAGGCCGACTCACGCCGGGCCTCGCCGGCGAACTCCAGCACCGCCTTCTCCTCGGGCCGACCGGCGACCAGGCCGGCCAGCCGCGGATGCTCCGGCGCCACGGCCATGAACGTCGCGCCGAATATCGTATCGGGACGGGTTGTATAGACCCGCAGGCCCTCGTGGTCCGGCTCATCCACAAGTTTGAAATCGAGTTCCACGCCTTCTGAGCGGCCGATCCAGTTGGCCTGCATGACCTTGACCCGCTCCGGCCAATCTTCGAGGGTGTGCAGGTCCTGCAGAAGACGATCCGCATAGTGGGTGATGCGCAGAAACCACTGCTCCAGGTCCCGCTGGTCCACGGTGTTGCCGCAGCGCTCACAGGCCCCATCCACAACCTGTTCGTTGGCCAGAACGGTTTTGCACGAATCGCACCAGTTCACGTCGGCGCGCCGGCGGTAGGCGAGACCTTTTTCATGCATCCGCAGGAAGAGCCACTGTGTCCAGCGGTAGAACCCGGGATGGCAGGAAGCCAGCTCTCGATCCCAGTCGTAGACGATGCCCCACTCCTTGAACTGGTGGCGCATGTTGTCGATGTTGTCGCGGGTGGAGTCGGCCGGATGGACCCCCTGGCGAATGGCGAAATTCTCCGCCGGCAGGCCGAAAGCATCCCAGCCCATGGGAGAAAGGACATTGTGGCCGCGCATCTTCATGAACCGGCAGAGAGCATCACCGATGATGTAGTTGCGTCCGTGACCCACATGGAGGGTCCCCGACGGGTAGGGGAACATCATGAGCATGTAGAAATCCCGGCCACCGCCGGCAGGCTCTGCTGCGAACAGCTTCTCCCGTTGCCAGAATTCCTGCCAGTGAGGCTCGATCTTCTTGAAATCGTAGGACTTCATGGATGTTGCAGATTATCACCGGGAAGGGACAGGGGCCAGGTTGACTCTTGTAAACACAAGTTCTGCAGGAAGTGGACATCGGCCCCACCGAACCCAATATTCCGTTGTGGACCATGGACATACAGGAACTTCTACGCTTCATGGTGGCCCGCGAGGCCTCCGACCTGCATCTGAAAGCGATGCGGCCGCCCCTCCTGCGCCTGGACCAGAAACTGGTGCCGGCCGGGGAGAAACCGCTTGCACCGGATCAGATCGAGAAGATGATCCTGTCGATCCTGTCGCCCAAGCACAAGCAGAAACTGGACGAACAATTGTGGGTCGACCTGGGTTACTCCCTGCCCGGCGTCTCCCGCTTTCGTGTCTCGGTCACTTTTCAGCGCGGCACACTGGCGGCGGTCTTCCGCCGCATCCCCTTCAAGTTTCCCTCCATCGACGAATGGGGGCTGCCCGAGGTCATCAAGGACCTGGCGACCCTGAAGAACGGCCTGGTGCTGGTCACCGGTCCCACCGGTTCGGGCAAGTCGTCGACACTGGCCTCCCTCCTGCGCCTCATTTGCGAGACGCGGCCTGTTCATGTCGTCACCATCGAAGATCCCATCGAGTTTCTCATCACCGACGACATGGGCGCCATCAGCCAGCGGGAGATCGGTACCGACACGTGGAGCTTCGCTGATGCCCTGCACAACGTTCTGCGCCAGGACCCCGATGTCATCGCCGTGGGTGAGATGCGCAACCTGGAAACCATGGCCACGGCCTTGACCGCGGCCGAGACCGGACACCTGGTTTTCTCGACTCTGCACACCAACTCGGCCGCTCAGTCCATCGACCGGGTGATGGATATGTTCCCGCCCAAGCAGCAAGCGCAGGTCCGCGGCCAGCTGGCCCAGGTTCTCAAGGCGATCGTCTCCCTCAACCTGGTCAGGCGGAAGGACGGCAAGGGACTGATAGCGGCGGTGGAACTTCTGATCATGACACCTCGCATCAGCAAGCTCATCGAAGAGAACGACATTCCGGAAATTGAACTCGAGATTGAAAAGTCGGTCTCGTTCTTCAAGATGCAGACCATGAATCAATCTCTGATGGCTCTGGTGCTCAATGGCGTCGTGGATGCCGGTGTCGCCCAGGCCGCCTCGCTGAATCCGGAGGATTTCGACAGGGACATGCGCAAGGTTCTGTTCGCCTCGGCGAATGGAGAGGTTGCGCCGGGAGAAGAAATGGCCGACTCAAGTGCTGATTTCTCGAAGATCGCCGAACTGCAGGAGATCAAGCGTCTCTACGATGAAGGTCAGGAGCGCTTCGCGCAGGAACTGGACCAGAAGGAGAGAACCATCCAGGATCTCAACGAGCAGCTCCACGGCAAGGAGATGGAGGTGCGACAGATCCAGGACTCCACCTCAGACAACAGCGATGAGGTCGAAGAAGCGCGCAAGGAAACTGCCCTGGTCAGGAAGGAACTGGAAGGCCGCCTGGCCAAGCTCCAGGCCCGGGTGAAAGAACTCACTGACAATGCCACCCCGGAACCTGCCCCCGCCCCCACCAAGCGCGGCTTCTTCTCACGCTAACTCATCCAAATCAAGGCATTCCGGTGCCCTCCCGTCCCCTGGCTCGCAGCCGCCGCCGTTTTTGCGTATATACTTCGCAGATGCGGCCGGCCTGAACTCTGCTCGCACAACCATGACAGGAGCACTATGAACAAGAGCGCGAAGACACCGAGTCCCAAGGCCGGCGCCAGCCGATGGCTCCTTCCCGCGGGGCTTCTGGCTGCCGCCATCACCGCCGGGGTCGTTCTCGGCGGGCTGACCTCCGAAACCAGCAACGATGCCGCCGCCGAACCTGCCGCGGCTCTCCAGGCCGCCGCCAAGCCCGCTGCCGCCAGGACCGCCCCTCAGGCCAACACCATTTCCCGCGTCAAGCTGGATCTTGAGGGCGCGCCGGTCTTCGGTTCGGAGGAGGCACCCGTGACTCTGGTGGAGTTCACGGACTACCAATGTGCCTTCTGCCGCAGGGCCCACGCCACGATCAACCAGGTCAAAGAAAAATACGGCGACAAGGTGCGGCTGGTCTACATGCAGAATCCACTGGGATTCCACAAGGATGCCCCCATGGCGGCCAAGGCCGCCCTGGCCGCCGGCGAGCAGGGACGCTTCCGGGACATGCATGACCTGCTGCTCAGCAGCGCCGACCTGAAACAGGGCACCCTGCTTGCCCATGCCCGGTCTCTGGATCTGGATATGCCGGCTTTCACCGCGGCCATGACCGGCGACAAGTTCGACAGCAGGATCCAGAAGGATCAGGCCCAGGCCTCCCGCGTGGGCGCCTCCGCCACGCCGTTCTTCTTCATCAATGGGCGCAGTGTCCGTGGCGCTCAGCCCATGGCCAGCTTCGAGGCCATCATCGACCAGGAACTGGCGGGCAATCTGCCGCCCACCAAGTGGGTCGCCAGTGCCGCAGCCCCCGCCTCCCGGCGCCCGGCGGAGGATCCCAACAAGATCTACAAGGTGGACATGGCCAACTCCATCAGCCGTGGACCCGAGGATGCTCCCATCACCCTGGTGGAGATCACTGCCTTCCAGTGCGGCTTCTGCAAGCGCAGCCAGACCACCATTCAGCAGATCATGGACACCTATCCCGGGAAGGTGCGGCACGTGGTCATGTACAAACCCTTGCGCGCCCCCACCGGCGCCATCGCTTCCCTGGCGGCAGACCGGCAGGGCAAGTACTGGGAATATCGCAATCTTCTCTTCGAAAATCAGAGAGCCATGACGGACCAGAACCTGCAGCTCTGGGCCCAGCAGCTGGGCATGGATGTCGAGAAATTCGAGAAGGACCGCCAGGACCCGGCGCTTGCCCAGTTCGTCCAGAACAACTCGCGCCAGGCCTCCAGTCTGGGGGTGAGAGGCACCCCGACTTTTTTCATCAACGGGAAAAAACTGGTGGGCGCTCAGCCATTCGCCGCGTTCCAGAAGCTCATCGACCAGGCGTTGAGTGCTCCCGTCCAGGCGGCGGTGAGCTGATCCGTATCTGACACGTGAAGTTACCTGCCGCCCGTCTGCTGGGGATTGCTCTCGGGCCCGCTCTGTTCTCCCTGGCCGCTTTCCTCCCCTGGCCCGGACTCGATCCGCCCGCGGCCCGGGCCGCGGGTATCGTGGCCTGGATGGCCGTCTGGTGGATGGCCGAAGTTGTTCCCCTGGCCGTCACCGCCATGCTGCCGCTGGTTCTGTTTCCGGCGTGCGGCATCCTCAAAGCCTCCGCCGTGGCGCCGCCGTATGCCAACCATTTCGTCTTCCTGATGATGGGCGGCTTCTTCCTGGCCGAGGCCCTGCAGCGCCACGGCCTGCACAAGCGCATAGCCCTGACCATTGTCACCACCGTGGGTGGCGGGCCGCGCCGCCTGGTGCTGGGCTTCATGATGGCAGCTGCGTTTCTCTCATTGTGGCTTTCCAATACCGCCACCGCTGCCATGCTTTTTCCCATCGCCCTGGCCGTCAGCGGTCGCGTCCACGCCAGGGGATTCACCGCGGCCCTCATGCTGGGCACGGCATATGCCTGCAACATTGGCGGCATGGGCACCCTGGTGGGAACCTTTCCCAACGTCGTCCTGGCTGGCATGCTGCCGGACCTGATCCCCGGGGCCCAGGCGCCGGACTTCTTCGCCTGGATGCTCATGGGCATCCCCCTGGTTGTGGTGCTCATTCCCATGGGCTGGCTGCTGTTGACGACGGTGGCCTTTCCCCTCCCCGGCCGGGGCGAGACCGGAGCCGCTGAGATCCTTGCTGAGCTGCGCGCACTGGGTCCCATGTCAACAGGTGAGCTGCGCACCGCCATGGTCTTCACCCTCACCGCTCTGGCCTGGATCGGCCGGCGCGGCATCGACCTGGGACAGATGGGCCATATCCCCGGCTGGGCCGATTTGTTGGGCCTGCAGGACATGGTCCACGATTCCACCGTGGCTATCGCCGCGACCGTGGCCCTCTTTCTGATCCCCACGGGGAACCGTGAGGCCCGAGGCGCACGCCTCCTGGAGAGTGATGCTCTGCGCCGCATTCCGTGGCATATTCTCCTTCTGTTCGGGGGCGGTTTCGCTCTGGCCCACGGATTCGTCGCCTCGGGCCTGGACCAGGCCCTGGGGAAGGGGCTGGCGGGCATGGGTGCCTTGCCGTTGCCCCTGGTCCTCTACGGGGTCTGCCTCGGGGTGAGCCTGCTCACCGAGGTGAACTCCAACACGGCCACTGTCACCACCCTGCTGCCCCTGGCAGCGGCGGCGGCACCGGCCCTTGGAATTCCCACGGCCCCCGTACTGCTGGCGGTCACCCTTTCGGCATCGTGCGCCTTCATGCTGCCCACGGCCACGCCTCCCAATGCCATCGTCTTTGCCGCCGGCGCTTTCACCTTGAGACGCATGGCCTCCGTTGGCATCATCATGAACCTGCTGGCAGCCGTGGTTATTGCCATCACGGCGTGGTTCGCGAGAGGGCTGATCCTATCAGTGGTATCCTGACCTCTTTCCGGAGGTCAGACCGTGCCCGTCAGCCGGCCCTTGTTCGTAACCCTCGAAGGGATTGAGGGCTGCGGAAAAACCACGCAGATCAGCCGCCTGTCCACTTTCCTGACCCGGTCCGGAGTGGCCCACAAGGTGACCCGGGAACCGGGAGGGACCCCTGCAGGCGAAGAAATCCGCCGCATCCTGCTGACACCGCGGGATCCGGCCTTGACCCCGCTGGCGGACCTCCTCCTCTATGGCGCCGCCCGCGCCCAGCACCTGGAACTGGTCATCGAACCTGCCCTGGCCGCGGGCAGGACCGTTCTCTGTGATCGCTATCGCGATGCAACCGCCGCCTACCAGGGTTTTGGCTCCGGTCTTCCCCTGGACATCATCGACGCGCTGCACGACCTGCCCGGTCTCAACCGGCGCCCCGATCTGACCCTGCTTCTTGACCTGCCCGTGGCCACGGGGCTCGAGCGGGCGAGAGCGCGGCAGACAAGCGATGGGGATATCCTCACCCGCTTCGAAGAGGCCACCCTCACCTTTCACGGCAAGGTGCGTGAGGGTTACCTGGAACTGGCGCGGCGAGAGCCTTCCCGGTTCGTGGTCATCGATGCGGCGGGACCTCCAGAAGATGTCTTCGAGCGCCTGCGCGCGCCCCTGGCCATGCGCCTCGGCCTGAGGGAAGGAAGCGATGGCTAAGAAGAAAAAGGCCAAAGCAGAGCCTCTCCCGGATTCACCGCTCCTGTGCCTCAGCGAACTCGTCGGCAACCAGCGGCCACGCCGCCTGCTGGCCGCGGCTCTTATTGAGGGCCGCCTGTTTCCCGTGCTGCTCCTCCATGGTCCGCCAGGCATCGGCAAATTCACCACGGCCCGGGCCATCGCCGCAGCCGTCAACTGCGCCTCGCCCGACGGCGCCGATGCCTGCCGCCAGTGCCCCTCGTGCCGCAAGGTGGCCGCATGGACCCACCCCGACATCAAGGTCCTGGAGAGCGCAGCCGACGCGCAGGCGGCCGGGCGCCCGGATTTTTTCCCCGATGCCCAGGCGGCCTCCCGCTCAGGCGGCCGCGTCGCGACCCGCCTCCTCATCGGCCAGGTGCGGCGACTGCTGCATGAAACCGCCTTCAAGCCGTTCGAGGGTGGGCGGCGTGTTTTCATCATCCGCCACCTGGAGAGCGACCCTTCCATGGGGTGCGCCAACGCCCTGCTGAAGGTTCTGGAAGAGCCGCCGCCCGGCACCAGCTTCATTCTCAGCTCCTCGCGGCCCGACCTGCTGCCTGACACCATCCGCTCCCGCTGCAAGACGCTGGCCTTCCTGCCGCCATCCCGGGAAGAAACGGCGGAGTTCCTGGCCGGGCGCGGCATCCCGCCTTAAGAAGCCGCCCTGCGCGCGGCCCTCAGCGGCGGGCGGCCGGGAGCGGCCCTCTCTCTGGATGCCGAGGGTGGACTGGGCATGCGCGACGGCATCCTGGCCGCCCTGGAGGCCGCCGCAAGCTCCGACCCCATGCACGCCGTGACAGCGGCCGAGGCACTCCTGCCGGCTGCCGGCGAGATGCCCGGGCTCATGGCGCTGTTCGCTCTCGTGGCCCGGGACATCATGGTGCTGCCATTCGATCCCCAGCGCCGGCTGATCACCAATCAGGATCGCCTCACCGAACTGGAGACACTCGCCACCGCCATCCCGCCGCAGAGGGCCGCCCGCCTGTTGGAGCGGATTGCATGGTGCGAAGGTGCCTTGCAGCGCTCCGTCAACGCCTCCCTGATGTTGCAGACTCTGCTTCTGGAGACGTCTGGACACCTGCCCTGCGACCCTCTCACCACACCCTGGCTGGGGGAGGAGGAGGCCGGGACTTGATCCTGGAGATGCTGCAGCGCTACCGGCTGCGCTTCGCCCTCGGCGCCGGGCTGCTGCTGGTCACCAACGCCATCGCCCTGTGCATCCCGCTGCTCCTGCGGGCGGCGGTGGAGGCCCTGCGCCAGGGGGGAAATCCGGTCGGGCGTTACGCCCTGTTCATCGCTCTCCTGGCCGGCGGCCAGGCCGTGGTGCGCACCGCGTCACGGCTGGCCATCCTGGGCGCCAGCCGGCAGATCGCCTACGACCTGCGCAACCGCTTCTTCACCCACTTGCAACGGTTGCCGGCCTCTTTTCACGCCCGCACACCTATCGGCGATCTCATGAGCCGCGCCGTCAACGACATGATGTCGGTGCGCTCGTTCTTCGGCCCGGGCGTCATGAACATCGTGAACACCACCATCGTCTATATCTCCGGCCTGTGCCTCATGACCTGGATCAGCCCGCAGCTCACCCTGGTGGCGCTCTTTCCCCTGCCGCTTCTCATGTTTGCCGTTCAGCGCACCAGCCGGCGACTCTACAGCCGCAGCCGTGCCGTTCAGGAGCGCCTGGCTCAGCTCTCCGAGCAGGCGCGGGAGAATATCAGCGGCATCCAGTTGGTGAAGACCTACGCCCGGTAAGACGCGGAGGTTGCCTCCTTTGCACGCGTCAGCGCCGCCTACCGCGATGACACTCTCTCCCTGGCCCGGGTGCGCGGGATTCTCATCCCTCTCATGGGTTCCCTGGGCGGCATGTCCAGTCTCATGGCCGTCTGGTTCGGGGGTCGCCTGGTGGCCGTCGGCACCATCAGCCTGGGAGACTTCGTGGCCTTTTCAGCCTACCTGGGAATGCTGATCTGGCCCACCGTGGCCATGGGCTGGGTGATCAACAGCTTCCAGCGTGGCCGGGTGGCCATGGTCCGCCTCCAGGAGATCCTTGACCTGCCTCCCGAGACCGATGAGGGGGGCGGTGACATGTCCATCACCGAGCTCCACGGCGAGATCGAGATCCGGAATCTCACGGTCTCCCACATTGAGAATGGCCCGCCGGCCCTGCACAACTTGTCCCTGCGCATCGGCGCCGGGGAAACCGTCGCCCTGGTGGGACCGGTGGGCTCGGGCAAGTCCACCGTGGCCGAGATTCTGCCGCGCTTCCTGCGGGTGCCCGATGGCACCGTCTTCATGGACGGACACGACATCAATCGTATTCCCCTGTCTGTGCTGCGCCGGCACCTGGGCTACGCACCCCAGGAGGCGTTCCTTTTCTCACGCAGCCTGCGGGACAACATCGCGTTCGGTCTGGAAAATCCTGCGGCCGACGAGGTGGAGCGTGCGGCGGCTCTCTCCGGGCTCAGCCGTGACCTGGACGGATTCCCCGCAGGCCTGGAAACCCTGGTGGGTGAAGGCGGCGTCACCCTCTCAGGTGGGCAGCGCCAGCGTACTGCCCTGGCCCGTGCCCTGGTGCGCGGCCCGCGCATCCTGATCCTGGATGATTCCCTCTCCTCGGTGGATTCGGAGACCGAGCAACAGATTCTCGACGGCCTGGAGCAGTCGACCCAGCGCCGGACCACCCTGCTCATCTCCCACCGCCTCACCACCGCCAGCCGCGCCGACCGGGTGATCGTGCTCGACGCCGGCCGCGCCGTGGAGGAAGGAACTCCTGGGTCGCTTCTCGCCCAGGGTGGCCTCTTCGCGGAGATGTGCCGTCGCCAGGAAGTGGAAGGGAGCGCATGAAACACGGCGCCCGCGGGGTCAGCGAAGAGAGTGTTCTGGGCAAGGCCTACGACGCACGCCTGATGCGCTGGCTGTGGGGCTGGGTGAGACCCCACCGGCACCTGGTGGGGCTGTCCATCGTGCTCTTCGTGGCCGTGTCCGGCGTGCAACTGGTGCAGCCCTATCTGGTGATGGTCGCCATCGACCGCTACATGCTGCGCGGCAACGTGGCGGGATTGAACCTCATCGCCCTTCTCTTTCTGGCTGCCATACTGGGCGAATTCCTCTTTCGCTCTCTCGAGATCTACGTCATGGAGCGCACCGGCCAGGCCGTCATCCTGGACCTGCGCCGGGCCCTGTTTGCCCACCTGCAGCGCCTGCCGGCACGCTTTTTCGACCGGAATCCGGTGGGGCGCCTGGTGACCCGCGTGACCACCGATGTGGAATCGCTGAACGAAGTGTTTGCCTCCGGCGTGGTCACCGTGGCCGGCGACCTGGTCAAGCTTCTGGGCATCATCGGAGTCATGCTCTGGCTGGACACGCGCCTGGCCCTGGTCACCTTCACCGTGGTGCCCGTCATGCTGGCCCTCTCCCTCTTCTTCCGGGTGCGCATGCGGGACGCCTATCGACGCATGCGGCTGTGCCTGGCCCGCATCAATGCGACCCTGCATGAGGCCCTTGCCGGCATGCACCTGGTGCAGCTATTCAACCGCCAGGACAGACAGTACGCCGAGTTCGAGGAACTCAATCGCGCCCACCTGGCGGCCGACACCGGATCGGTCATTTATGACTCTCTTTTCTCCGCGGTCATCGAGTGGGTGGGAACCCTCTCGGTCGCCCTCATCATCTGGTACGGCGGCCGAGAGATCATCAGCGGTGCCATCACCTTCGGCGTGCTGGTGGCGTTCATCGAGTATACCCAGCGCTTTTTTCAACCCATCCGGGAGCTGTCCACCAAATACACCGTCATGCAGGCGGCCATGGCCTCCTCGGAACGACTTGTGGCCCTCATGGCGGAACAACCCGAAGCGGGGGCCAGAACCGACCTCCCCGCCTCGATCACGGGTGTCACTTCCTCAGCACGGGGAGAGTTGACTTTCGAGAATGTCCACTTCCATTACCAGGAGGATGAACCGGTCCTCAACGGCGTGAGCTTCACGGTGGAGGCCGGCCGCAAGGTGGCGCTGGTCGGGTTCACCGGCGCCGGCAAGACGACCATCTCCAAGCTGCTGGTGCGTCTCTACGAGCCGACGGCCGGGCGCATCCTTCTGGATGGCGTTGATATCCGCACCCTTGAACCCCGGAACCTGCGCCGGCGCATGGGCGTGGTCTTGCAGGATTCATTTCTGTTTCGCGGCACCATTGCCGCCAATATCACTCTGGATGACCCTGCCATCACTCGCCGGCGCATGGAGGAAGCGGCCTGCGCCGTGCAGGCGGACAGGTTCATCAGAGATCTGTCCGGTGGGTATGACCACCAGGTCCAGAGCCGGGGCAGCAACCTCTCCACCGGCCAGAAACAGCTTCTCGCCTTTGCCCGCGCCCTGGCTTTCGATCCGGAAATTCTCATCCTGGACGAGGCGACCTCGTCGGTGGACCCTGTCACCGAGCGCCGCATCCAGAGCGCCCTGGCGAAACTGACGCGCGGGCGCACCTCCCTCATCATCGCCCACCGCCTTTCCACCATCGTCTCTGCCGACCGGATCCTCGTCCTCCACCAGGGCCTGGTCCACGAAGACGGCACCCACGCACAACTGCTGGCCCGGGATGACCTTTATGCCCGCCTCTACCGCCTGCAGGCCGGACGAGAGAGCCGGAAGTAGCCCCAATCAGTTGGGTCTGTCCGGATGCCGACCCACCATATCTTGCGTTTTCCTGTTGACTCACAATCTCCACTCTGTTAGCCTTCGCCTCAGATCGTGTCCGACGTTCTCCGGGAACACGTTGCAGACGAAACACACATTTCAGTCACGGGATGGGTGGTTCACCATTCAAGGCAGCCCCGCCTTTGATTCTGTGCTTTCCGCGTACCCTGTTGAGAGATTGAAGCAGTCCCGTATCCCGCCTGGCGGCGCACCCGGCCTGGCGAAAGCGGGGTCTCTTTCTGGACCCTTGCCGGCGACCGCCTCTCACCCTACCTCCATGGGAAGCACCCATCCCTATTTTTCACCTGCGGGTAGTTTCGACCCACCTCCCCCGGGAGATCCTCAGAGAGCGGGAATGAACCCCTGCAAAGAACCCCCTCTCTTGCGGAAGTCCTATCCCCCTCTCCACGTCTCTCCCGGGGGAGGATTATCGGGGGCCAGGGAATAGCCCCTACACAGCCTGTCAACACTCTGACGAAGCTTCCCCCGCTCAGTACTTCTGGAGTTGGGTCCGGTAGCCGCGGACATTGCGGGCCACTTCGGTCATGGAGTCGCCGCCGAACTTCTCCATGAAGGCATCGGCCAGCACCAGGGCCATCATGGCCTCCCCCACCACGCCGGCGGCGGAGATGGCCGTGATATCGGTGCGTTCCACCGCCGCCTTGAACGGCTCCTTGGTATTCACGTCCACCGAGGCCAGTGGCTTCTTAAGGGTGGAGAGCGGCTTCATGTACCCGCGCACCCTGACCTCGCCGCCATTGCTGATGCCGCCTTCCATGCCGCCGGCGCGATTGGTGCGCCGGGAGAAGCTCTTCCAGCGGCCGCCGCGCAGGATCTCATCGTGGATGGCGCTGCCGCGACTGGCTGCGGCATGAATGCCGGCGCCGATCTCCACCGCCTTGATGGCCGGGATCGACATGATGGCCTGGGCCAGGCGTCCGTCCAGCTTGGTGTCCCAGTGCCTGTGACTTCCCAGGCCCGGCAGCACGCCTGCGGCCACCACCTCGAAGGCACCCCCGATGGTGTCCAGATCGGCCGCTGTCGCATCGATAACGGCGATCATATCTTTCTCCAGATCCTCATCGGCAACTCTCAGCGCTGAATCGCCGGAGATATTTGTGATGTCCACGAACGGCACCTCGTGCCCCGGCGGGTAGGCGGCATTCCCCACCCGCACCACGTGACTCGCGATCATCACCGAGAACTGTTCCAGGAACTGCACGGCCAGGGCGCCTGCGGCCGTGCGCGCCGCTGTCTCCCGCGCGGAGGCCCGCTCGAGGATGTCGCGCACGTCATGGGTGTCGTACTTGAGCGCACCCGCAAGATCCGCATGACCGGGTCGGGGGCGTGTGACTTCGCGCTTCTTGGTCCCTTCGGGAACCGGCGCCGGGCTCATGGCCTCGCGCCAGTTGACGAAGTCCTTGTTCTCGATGCGCAGGGACACCGGACTGCCCAGGGTCCGGCCGTGACGGATCCCTCCCTGGACCTCCACCACGTCGGACTCAATGGATGTCATGCGCGGACCGCGGCCGTAACCGCCCATGCGCCGCTTCAGCATGGCATTGACGGCATCCAGATCAACCTCCAGGCCGGCGGGAAGACCATCCAGGGTCACCAGGAGGGCCGGGCCGTGGGACTCGCCCGCCGTCAGGAAACGCAGGGCTCTCACGAGGCCAGTTCCTCCATCTGGGCCATGGCCTCGGGCAGGACCTCAAGGAGACGCCGGGCCGTGAGACTCAGAAGGCCGGTCTCCTGCGCCGCCATGTCCGCCGCCAGGCCATGCACGAAGACACCCAGAAGCAGGGCATCCGTCACCGGCAAGCCACCGGCCATGAGTCCCGCCAGCAGACCGGTGAGGAGATCGCCGCTGCCGCCTGTGGCGAGACCGGGATTGCCGGTGGGATTGACGTAGACCTCCCCTGACGGTGTCCCTACCAGTGTTCGATACCCCTTGAGGACCACATGACAATCGTGGGTGAGCGCAAATCGCCGGCACGTATCGACTCTTCCGGCCTGGACCTCACGGGTGGTAATGCCGCAGAGCCGCGCCATCTCGCCGGGGTGGGGTGTGATCACCAGTGGCCGCCTGGCGCCGCTGAGATCTTCATCGTGGCCCACAAAAGCATTCAGGCCGTCGGCATCCAGCACCACGGGCACCTTGGCGCTGGTGACCAGTGAACGGAGCGTGGCCTGGGTTTCCTTGCCCTGGCCGGCGCCCATGCCGATGGCCAGCAGCGATTTCTGCGCCAGGCTCTTGCGCAGACCGGTGATGGCCCGCCGTGAGATCTCTCCCTGCCCGGTTTCGGCCAAGGGCTCCGTCATGGCCGGGGCGAAGGCGGCAACCTCGGCGCGTACGGAGGACGGCACGGCCGCCGTGACCAGTCCGGCACCGGCGGCCAGAGCCGCCTCGGCGGCCAGGCGCACGGAACCGGCCTTACCCACCGAACCGCCCACCACCATCACATGTCCGTAATCACCTTTATGGGAATCATCAGCCCGGGGCGGCAGCAAGCCCTCCAGAAGATCTTCATCCAGCCAGTTCAGCCAGACGCCTTCGTCCTCCAGCGCTTCGGGAGGGATACCGATATCCGCCACCACCAGATCGCCGCAAAATGCTTCCGCCGGCGGGAAGAGGTGAGGGATTTTGGGTGCCATGAAAGTCACGGTGGCATCGGCATGCACCGCGGCCCCCGCCACGCTGGCCCTGCCCCCGGACAGACCCGAAGGCACGTCCACGGCCACCAGATGGGCACCGGACTCGTTCATATCCTTGACGATGATGGCGTAATCGCCCCGCACCCGCCCCTTGAGGCCGGTGCCCAGGAGGGCATCCACCACCACGTCAAATGCCTCCAGCGGGTTTTCGCCCGCGGCCAGACCCCGCCAGGCCTTGCTGTCGGAGATTTCATGGACAGTCACCGGCAGATGGTCGAGGATGCGCAGGTTGGTGGCGGCGTCCTCTTCCACGTCTTCCCGGCGGGCCACCAGGAAGATGGTGGACGTCACGCCGAAGCCGTGCAGGTGCCGGGCCACAACGAAACCATCACCACCGTTGTTGCCCTTCCCGCAGACGATGGCCACGGCCGCGTCGTCCATGTCGTCCTCAAGGGACTCCAGCAGGTGCTCCACCACGACGCGGCCGGCATTCTCCATGAGAACGAGCCCGGGGACGTGATACCGGGAGATCGCCCGCCGGTCGATGTTGCGCATCTGGTGAGCCGTGAGGATCTTCATGGTCCTCCTCCGCCAGGATGGCAACCCGTGGGCCTTCCCGAGCCGAGTACGTCAGGAGAGAACGCGGATCTCGACGCGCCGGTTGGCGGCGCGTCCTTCCCGGGTTCCATTGTCAGCAGCCGGACGACTCTCCCCATAGGAGATCACCGACATCCGGTGCAGGGGGACGCCTTGCTCACTGTTCAGGTAGCGGCGCACCGCTTCGGCGCGGCGCAGGCCCAACTGCATATTGTATGGCTCCGGGCCGGAGCTGTCGGTATGTCCTTCGATTTCCAGATAGACGCTCACATTGTCTTTCTTGAGGCGTGTGGCCAGGTCATCAAGACTGGCTTTGGCCTCGTCGGCCAGGGCGTCACTTTCAAAGGCAAAGTGACCGGCCTTATCCGAGAGAATGACCTTGTAGAGGAGCTTGCCTTCCGCCAGCCGATACGCCTCATCGGCGCGCGTGCCGGCCTCTTCGCTGGCACTCTGGGCGGCCCGCGCCGCCCTGGCGGCCTTGTCAACCTGCTTGCCGGTGTCACGCAGGCCACGCTGGTTCTTCTCCACCTGGGATTCGATGTCGGAGAGCTTCGCATCCTGGCTGCTCAACCCGTCAGCGACGTACTTCTTGCTGGCGCAACCGCCGGCAAAGAGAACAGTGATGGCTGTCGCCACCGCGATGCCCACGAGAGGGTTGCTTGTCTGTCGATTCATTGATGGCCCCTATCGCTGCGCCATGCCGTGGGGTCTGGCGTCAGCCTGGCAACTGTACAACGGACTCATGTCCCGATGTTCCGGACAATACCAGAAAGAACAGGCAGCGGCCAGTTCCCAGACGCCGCTGATTTCGGGCTGGAACCGGTCAAACTGTTGCTCTTTCAGGGCTTGGCGTAGTAGCCGGAGCGCGTGTGGACCTGAAACCGCCCCTCTCCGGCCACCACCCGGATACGCCGGTAGCCGGCCGATTCAACGTCTTGAACCGGGTTGTAACCCAGAACGTACTGGGTCCGCAGGCGCTCCTGGACCTGGTTGACTGCGGCCTCCACGTCGGCGACATCGAAGACCGGGAAGGACGCGCCTCCGGTCTCCTGGGAGACCTGGGCAAGGATCTCCAGAAACGTTCTCCCTCCGCCGGGAGGGGCTGCCCGCCGGCGCAACTTTTCGGGGAGCCCGGTCAGGCCAAGGGCGTAGATGGGGACACGCACTTCCCGCGCCAGGCGGATCGCCGCGAAGGCGGTCCTCTGGGAGGCATTATCCACGCCGTCGGTCACCAGGACCAGCGCCTTGCGCCCGGGGCGGCTGTCGGCCAGCACACCAGATGCATGGGCCAGGGCGTCCCGCAGGGCGGTCCGGCCCCAAGCCTCTTGAGCATCCAGAACCTCGAGGAAGGCCAGCCGATCTGTCGTGAACGGCACCCGCACCACCACATCACCATCGGCGAAGACGAGCAGCGCGGTGCGATCCTCCGGGCGCAGAGCATCCACGAACTGCTGGATGGCGGCACGGGCACGATCCAGCTTCCCATGAACCCCCATGGAACCGGAGATATCCAGCAGAAACGCGATCTCCAGCGGATGGTCGGAGGCCCGCCCGAAGACCGTGATCTCCTGGTTCACACCGTCCTCCTGGATCCGGAAATCCCCGGGCCCCAGGTTCCGGACACTCTCCCCACGCGGGTTGGTCACCGTCGCCTGCAGAAGGACCAGGCGCACCTTGACCTCCTGGAAAGTAACTCCCGCCAGGGTTTTTGGAACCACCAGGTCGGTGGAGAGTGGAGCCGCCACCCCCCCATGGTAGGCAGCGAGGAACAGCACAACAGGCAAAACCCATGACCTCATTCCGACCCCCACGCCCCCCTCTCGTGTCACTCTATAATCTGCGCCCATGGGAGAGATGTTGCCAGAAGAAGTTCAGACTGCCTCGGCCGCTGCGACCCGGGCCTGGGGGAGCCGCCTCGCCGGTCATCTGGGCCAAGGCTCCGTGGTGCTTCTCTTCGGTGAGCTGGGCGCCGGCAAGACCTGCCTGGTCAAGGGGATCGCCGCCGGCCTGGGCCTGGATCCACGGCGTGTTCACTCGCCGTCGTTCATCATGGTGAACCTCTATGAGGGAGAACCGCCCCTCAATCACGTCGATCTCTATCGCCTGGAAGAAGGCGAGGACTTCTCGGATCTCGGCCTTGAAGAGCTGTTCAGCGGCACCGGCGTGACGGTTGTGGAATGGGCCGAGCGCTTACCCGTCAGAGCGCGACCTCTCCCCCGCTGGGAGGTTTACCTGGAGCACGCCGGCGCCGACAGCCGTCGCTTGCGCCTTCGCACCTTGAGCGCCGGTCAGCCGTTCGGGTGAACCAGGTAGCGAGTTGCCCGACGCACAGCCAGCAGCAGCGTAGCGCCCAGCGCGGCCGCCAACAGAAGGGTGGCCCGTGCCAGCGGGGGCGTCAAAATTCCGGCGCCCAGGGTGGTGAGAGCCGCTGTGTCGGCCAGGGACGCTGACCCCAGCGCAGCCGCCACCACGAAGATATTGAGCCAGTACGACAGCCATGCCGACCAGGGACGCCGATACCACCAGCCCCACCCGCAGATGCCATGCAGGACCGCAAGGACCAGCAACGTTAACCGGGCCGGGGCACCGACGAGTGGCCATGGCCCCAGGAGGATCCAGGGCGGCACCAGATCGGCCGGTGCCAGGGACGTCGACAGCAGAATCACGGCCACCAGCGCGAAGTGAAGCACCAGGGAGAGGACGAGAGGCGGACGGCCGGGGCCGCCACCGCTGAGAGCAGCCGCCATGGACCGCCGTGCCAGGATGAGCAGCGCCAGCAGCGGCATGAGGATCAATCCTGCGAGGGTGCCTGCGACGGTGGCGACCACAGTTGGCACCCCACCGAGCGCGGCCAGACTGCCCGCCAGGGCCACCAGGACGATCTCAACCAGCAGATTGAGCAGTCCTACCGCCGTCAGGGCGCCGAACAGGACCAGGCCCAGATACCGCGCTGCCCGGCGTCCGTTCCACAGGCCTGCCGCCGTCACCAGCCACAGCAGGCTCCCTCCCCCGAAGACGCCGATGTTTCCGGCGGCGACCGCCCGGATCAGGCCGTGGGTGACCTGCAGATTCGACCCGCCGGGGAGCCATGCCAGGGTCTCACCGGGAACCAGGAACGGCAGTTCAGGTTCCAGCAACTGCGCAGGCGTGGTGATGGGCATGCCCCGCAGCCAACTCGCCAGCATCAAGACCGCCAGCAGACCGGCACCCAAGCCATAGGCCAGGGCAACTGCCGCGACCAGCTTCACGGCTGCGGGAACGCGGGTCATGACGCCGGGCTTCCCGCCCATGGCCACGTGGGGGTGCGCAACCTCCTGCCGCCGGCGCTCAGTCCTGCGCCCCCGCCCCCAGCCAGCGTTCATACCAGCCCAGGGCCCGGTTCATGTAGTCCAGCTGATGAGCCCTCTCACGCAGGCCGTGCGGCTCGCGGGGGTAGGTGACGAACTCCACGGGCGTCCCCTTGAGACGCAAGGCTGTGTAGAGCTCCTTCCCCTGTCCCAGAGGCACACGCTCATCCTTTGCGCCATGGGCAATCAGGGTCGGGGTCTCGGCGGTTCTCACATGGGCCACCGGCGAACGATCCCAGGCCAGATCCGCACGCAGGTAAGGACTGAGATCCCAGTGAACCACCGAGTTCTCCTCGGGAATATCGCTGGTGCCGGTGAACGACATCCAGTTGGTGATGCCGGCGAAGACCACCGATGCGGCGAAACGACCCGAATACCGGGTCGCGGCCCACGCCGAGAAGTAGCCTCCATATGAACTTCCGCCGCTGCCGACCCGCTGGGGATCCACCAGCCCTCGTGCCACCAGGGCATCGATACCGTCCAGAATGTCGCGAAACTCCCGGCCTGCCAGGTCCCGGTGGTCGGCCTTGGCGAAGGGCACGCCGCGGCCGGTGCTGCCCCTGTAGTTGGCCATGAGAACGGCGAACCCCCGCCCGGCGAGAACCTGTCCCCAGCGGCTGTACGAGGTGTTCCAGCCATCATGCCAGCACGATTCGGGACCGCCATGCACCACGCTCACCAGGGGATAGGGCCGCTGCGGGCCATTCTTGTCGCCGGCGCCCACGGGAAGGATGAGAATCCCTTCTATTTCGAGGCCATCCTCCGCCTGCCAGCGCACCACCGTCTGCTCACCCAGGGAGGCGTCCTCCAGGCCCGGATTGGAGTCGGTCAGGCGCGCCATGGGGCTGTCTCCACGCTGCCATGCGAACACCTCGTCGGGATGGGCGGCGGTGCTGGCGGCCATGACAAACCGGAGGCCATCGGTGGACACGGCCACCTCGGTAAAGATCGGCGTCCCGGCAAGTAACATCTTCATGGCACCGTCTCCATCCACGGGGATGGCTGCCAGAAGAGAGCCGGTGCCCTGATGGGCGGCCAGCAACACCTCGTGGGCGGATGCCCAGCCTACCCAGGTCACCGTGGCGTCCAGCGCCGGTGTCCGGTTGGCGGCACGGCCCGTCTTCACATTCACGATAAAAAGGCTGCCTGCGGCGGGATCATTGGCGCTGATGGCGGCGTTGATGGCGATATGGCGGCCATCGGGAGCCACCGCCGGATGTCCCATCTTGCCCGGCGCGTCCCAGATGGTCCGCGGTGCCCCTCCTGCCGCCGCAACCAGGGCCAGGCTCTTGTAGATATAGGAGCTATCTATATCCGGCTTCTGGGAGACGGTGAGAGCCAGCCGGGAACCGTCGGGAAACCAGGCATAGTGCCAAACCGAACTGCTGTCCGTGGTGATCTCCTGCGCCGTGCCGTTCGCGACATCAATCCGCCACAGCCTGCGCGGCCGCTGCAGAGCGTCGGCCACGAGCCAGTCGCGCCCCTTCTCCTCATCTTCCTTGCGGGCGCTGGAAACCGGGTCGACAGCCAGATAGGCCAGTGCCTTGCCGTCAGGAGACCAGGAGAACGAGGCCACCGACGAGTCGGCCGCGGTCAGGCGGCGTGCCTCGCCACCGGACAGGGGAAGAATGTAGATCTGTGTGTGCTCCTCCTCGCCACGCTTGGCGAGGAACGCCAGCGTCTCGCCGTCGGGCGAGAGGGCCGGGGCCGTGGTCCGCCCGGGTGCGTGGGTCAGGGGTCGAGCCGGGCCACCGCTGAACGGTACGGTCCAGATTTCCTGGTGGGCGGGACCGTACTCCTCCTCCACGCCGCGGGCCACGTCCAGGACGTAAACCGCGCGGGCACCATCCCCTGACAGGACGACACTGCGTGCCTTGCGCAGGTCCACGACCTGCTCAGGGCTGAGGGGGCCGCTGAAGACCGGCGATGAGGCCGCCTGGGCAGCGGCGGAATCGGGCTCGGGGATCTCGGCGGCCGGCACGACGCCAGGGAGAAGAGCCCAGGCAAAGAACGCGATCCCCGCAACGGAGGCCGCAAAGAAAGACGGATCGAATACGAACGGGCGGCGAGTGGACACCTTCATCTCCCTTCCCCAACGCCACAGGTGGGCTGCTGGCCTAGCTTTCGCTGCTGTAGTTGGGCGCTTCCTTGGTGATGATGACGTCGTGAGCGTGAGACTCTTTGAGACCCGCCGCCGTGATGCGGGTGAAGCGAGCATCCTGCTGCAGAGAAGGGATATCGGCGCAACCACAATAGCCCATCCCCGAGCGCAGACCGCCGACGAGTTGCTCGACCAGGCTGGAAATCTTTCCCTTGAACGGGACCATCCCCTCGATGCCTTCGGGAACCAGCTTGCGCGCGTCGCTCTCGCTCTCCTGGAAGTAGCGGTCGCGGCTGCCGGCGCGCATGGCCCCCAGGGAACCCATCCCGCGATACGCCTTGAAGGTGCGTCCCTGGTAGAGGATCGTCTCGCCGGGCGCCTCCTCGGTGCCGGCAAACAGGGAGCCGATCATGACGGAAGAGGCGCCGGCAGCCAGGCCTTTGGTGATATCACCGGAGAACTTGACCCCGCCATCGGCAACCAGAGGCACATCCGCCTCGCGACAGATCCTGGCGGCTTCCTGGATTGCCGTGATCTGCGGCACACCCACTCCGGAAACAACCCGCGTGGTGCAGATGGAGCCCGGCCCCACGCCCACCTTGACCCCGTCCACGCCGCGCTCGATGAGGGCCGAGGCCGCGTCGGCCGTGCCGACATTGCCAGCCACAATCTGGACCTCCGGGTAGGCCTCCCGAAGGTGGGCCACCATGTCAAGAACGGCCTGGCTATGGCCATGGGCCGTGTCCACAACCAGCAGATCCACCTGGCCTTCCAACAGGGCCTGGGCACGGTCCAGGGTGTCGGTGCCGGTGCCCACTCCAGCCCCCACCCGCAGGCGCCCAAGGGTGTCCTTGCAGGCGTTGGGGTAGCGGATGACCTTCTGGATATCTTTGACGGTGATCAAGCCTTTGAGGTGATAGTCCTCATCGATAACCAGGAGTTTCTCGATCTTGTGGCGGTGGAGAATCTCCTTGGCCTCATCAAGGGTCGTGCCTTCACGCACCGTGACCAGGTTCTCGTGGGTCATCAGGTCCGATACCTTCAAGTCCGTACGGGTTTCAAAGCGCAGATCGCGGTTTGTGAGGATGCCCACCAGCTTGCCGTCGGCATCGGTGATGGGCACGCCCGAGATGCGGAATTTTTCCATCAGGGCCAGCGCTTCCGATATCCGCGCTCCGGGCAGCATGGTGATGGGGTCCACGATCATCCCCGACTCGGAGCGCTTGACCTTGTCCACCTCGGCGGCCTGCGCTTCCACCGACATGTTCTTGTGGATGATCCCCATACCTCCCATCTGGGCCATGGCAATGGCCAGGCGCGCCTCGGTCACCGTGTCCATGGCGGCCGACACCAGGGGGAGGTTGAGGTGGATCTTACGGGTCAGGCGGGTTCCCACATCGACTTCCGCGGGCAGCACGGTGGAATGGGCCGGCAGCAGGAGGACGTCATCGAAAGTCAGGGCCTCCGGAATCGAACCAGTGCTCATGTTTCTCCTTGGACGACAATCTGATCCGCCGCCTGGAAGATACACGAACCCTGCTCACGTCCCGCGGGGCGGGAGAAGGGTGGCACGTCCAGGGGCCCACCGGACCGCGCTTTTCCCATTATGAACTGCACGCCGATGACCGGTCAAGCGGCTCTCAGGCCGCTACCCCGGGAAGGCCCGGTCAGGCAGCTCCGCAGCACTTCTTGTATTTCTTTCCGGAGCCGCAGGGGCAGGGTTCGTTGCGCCCGACCTTCTCATCCTTCTTCCGGACCCGGGGCCGGGGCTTGGCCCCTTCCTTGCCTCCGGCAAAGATCAGCTCCCGTTCCTGTTGTTGCTGGCGACGCCGCTCCATCGCCAGATCGGCCTCGGTCTTGGGCTCGAACAGGTAGAGATAACGGATGATCTCGTCTTCCACCCGCTCCTTCATGGAGCCGAACATGTCGAACGATTCGCGCTTGTATTCCACCAATGGGTCGCGCTGGCCATAGCCCCTGAGGCCAATCCCCTCCTTGAGGTGATCCATAGCCAGGAGGTGGTTTTTCCAGTTGGTATCGATGACGTTGAGAATGAAATAGCGCTCGTACTGGCGCAGCAACTCGGCGCCAACCCGAGCTTCTTTGGCGGTGTAATGATCCAGCACCAGGGCACGCATGCCCTCGGCAACGGCGGCCGCCGGCTGCTTGAAATCGAACTCCTGCGCCTCCAGGTCGATGCCGTACAGATCCTTGACCCGGGCCTGGAACTCGGGGATATCCCATCTGTCGGCATCCTTGTCGGACCCGATGCAGTTCTGCAGCAGGGAATCCATGATATCGGCGACCCGGCCCATGACATACTCCCGGGTGCCCTCCCCGCCCAGGGCTTCACGACGCAATTCGTAGATCTGCTCCCGCTGCTTGTTCATGACATCGTCGTACTCGAGGAGATGCTTGCGAGTGTTGAAGTTGCGCTCTTCCACCTGCTTCTGGGAGCGTTCGATGGCCTTGCTGACCATGCCATGCTCGATGGGAACGCCCTCTTCCATACCCAGCTTTTGCATCAGGCCGCTGATGCGATCGGACCCGAAAATCCGCATCAGGTCGTCCTCCAGAGACAGGTAGAAGCGGGATGAACCCGGGTCGCCCTGCCGGCCGCGCCTCATGGCGCTCGGTGCCGATGATATGCAGCCCGCCCAGCTCGATGACCTTGTCATGCTCTGCATCGGTGATCTTCTTGGCTTCAGCCAAGGCGCTCTCACGCGCCGCCTCATCGGCCGCCTGTGGGTCGAGGCCTCGATTGGCCAGGATCTGCTCCGCCAGAAATTCCGGGTTCCCACCCAGCAGGATGTCGGTGCCTCGGCCGGCCATGTTGGTGGCGATGGTCACCGAACTCACGCGCCCGGCCTGGGCCACGATGTTGGCCTCCTGCTCGTGATACTTGGCGTTGAGGACCACATGGGGCACGCCCCTTTTCTTGAGGAGGCCGCTCAGGTGTTCTGATTTCTCGATGGAGATGGTGCCCACCAGACTCGGTTGTCCTCTCTCGTGCCCCTCCTGGATCTCGTCAATGACCGCGTTGTATTTCTCCTTCTCGGTACGGTAAATAAGATCCGGGAACTCCGTGCGCAGGAGGGGCCGGTTGGTGGGGATGACCATCACTTCCAGCTTGTAGATATTGTCAAACTCCACCGCTTCGGTGTCGGCGGTGCCGGTCATGCCGGCGAGCTTGTCGTACATGCGGAAATAATTCTGGAAGGTGATGGTGGCCAGGGTCTGATTCTCCTTCTCGATCTTGACCCCTTCTTTGGCCTCCACGGCCTGATGCAGGCCATCGGACCAGCGGCGGCCGGACATGAGCCGGCCCGTGAACTCATCCACGATGACCACCTGGCCGTCCTTGATCATGTAGTGGACGTCCTTCTCCTGCAGCGTGTGGGCCTTGAGGGACTGCTCCAGGCAGTGGAGAATCTCCAGGTTGGCCGGATCGTAGAGATTGCCCAGGCCCAGGCGCCGTTCGGCTTCCTCCACCCCTTCGTCGGTCAGCACCGCCGTCCGCGCCTTCTCATCCACCTCGTAAAACGGTGTGATGATCTTCTCGGCTTCCTGCGTCTTATGCTTGTTGGCGGCGCGAATCATCTCTTTCATCATCCGGTCGGCTTCGTAGTACTTGCCCACCGAATCTTCAGAGGGACCCGAGATGATCAACGGGGTGCGCGCCTCGTCAATGAGAATGGAATCCACTTCATCCACAATGGCGTAGTTGTGGCCGTTCTGGGCATACCGGTCCAGGGAGAACTTCATGTTGTCGCGCAGGTAATCGAACCCGAACTCGTTGTTGGTGCCGTATGTGACATCGGAGCGATAGGCCTTTTGCCGCCGGGCATCGTCCATATCGTGCTGAATGACGCCCACTTCCAGACCCAGAAAGCGGTAGACCCTTCCCATCCACTCCGAGTCGCGGCGGGCCAGGTAGTCGTTCACCGTCACCACGTGGACGCCCTTGCCGCTGAGACCGTTGAGGTAGACCGGCAAGGTCGCCACCAGGGTCTTACCCTCACCGGTCTTCATTTCGGCAATCTTGCCGTGATGAAGGACAAGGCCACCAATGAGCTGGGTGTCGAAGTGGCGCATGTTCAGAACGCGCCAGCTGGCCTCGCGCACCACCGCAAAGGCCTCCTGAAGCAGGTCATCCAGAGAGGCGCCCTGGTCGATTTTTTCGCGGAAGAAGCCGGTGCGGGCGCGCAACTGCTCGTCGGAGAGACGCTTCATGCCGGCCTCGAACTCTCCGATAGGCGGGATCAGAGGGTCTATTTTTTTGAGCTCGCGCTCGTTCTTGGTACCGAAAACTTTGGTGAGCAGTGACATGACAGGAGAGGATAGCACTCGCACACGACCCGGCACTCCGCGTGAACGGGTCCCCTGGAGGACCCGTCGGGGGCGTCAACTCATGGGCTGGCGGCTGTCGTCCAGGATGTAATCACGGGGGTCGACCCACTTGCCCGAGACCAGGATTTCGTAGTGCAGGTGGGGCCCCATGGCGCGACCGGTGGAACCGATGTAGCCGATGATGTCACCTCGCTTCACCTTCTGGCCGGAACGGACCTTGAGCTTGCTCAGGTGGCCGAATCGGCTGACAATTTTGTGGCCGTGGGAAAGATAGATGGCGATGCCCAGGCCACCGGTGCGCCCGGCGCGGGTCACGCGGCCGGCGGCCGGCGCCCGTACAGGTGTGCCGGTGTTGGCCACGATGTCCTGGCCACGATGAAAAACCCGCTTGCCGGTAAAAGGGTCCCGCCTGTAGCCGAAATGGGAGCCGAAATAGGCACCCTGCACCGGTGAAGTGGTTGGCATGGACTCCAGGTACGCTTCCCGTTCCTGGTAGGCCTCGGCCAGGACCTGGAAGTTCTTGCTCAGGCGCTCTTCACGGGATGTCAGGGCGCTCAGCTCTTCGCGAACGGCCTGATTGAGTGGCGCTGCGGCGTTGTCGTCCTCGGCCGGGCCGCCCGTGGCTTCCAGTTCCGCGGCCAGTGATTCGAGTCCCGCCATGAGAGCGAATTTGCGGGCTTGATGCTCAAAGTGATCGATTTGACCGCGCAGACGGGCCATCTCGAAATCGACGTCGCGCAGATCGCCGGCAAGGATCGCATTGTGGGCCCGCAGGGCCTGGAGATCCGCCGCCTGCTGGCGATTGGTCAGGAACCAGTGGGGGAAGCTCATCCCCGCCACCAGCAGCATGGCCCCCAGAATGCTGACTGTCATGAGAAACGGCCGGGTCACGGCGAAGGTCCTCATGGTGCGGCCCTCGTGGGGCAGGACCAGAATTGTGTAGAGCTTGGGGACACGCACTGAGATGACTCCTGTCTGGATGAGATGCAGAGCCGGCTAGCGGAATGAGCCGGCTGGCGCCCGGACATGCTGTCTGGCTCCGTGAACTTTAGGAATGCAGCATACTCCTGTCAAGGAAATGGCCCTTCCGGAGCATCCGGCGGCGCCATGGTAAAGTTGGGCCCGTGGCCACGGCCTTGCAA
>JAPUKF010000296.1 GCA_027295805.1 Acidobacteriota bacterium
TCATGACCGATCACAACGCCATTACCGACCTGGAAGCCATCTTCTCCACCATTCCAGGCGCCGCTCAATGGATCCGCACAATCCCCGGCATGGAACTCGGCAACGGCATGGGCCACTTCAACATCTGGCCCCTCACCTTTCCTCAGGGCGAGCTGATCCGGCAATCCAGACAATTTCAACCGCGGGAGGAAAGACCGGCCAGGCTGTTCGATCTGGTCGGCACCTTCCTCGATCGCCCCCACGAGCCCGGCACAGCCAGGGGCAATCGTCCGGAAGGCATCATCACAGCCAACCATCCCCTGGGCATCATGAATCTGCCGGCACCACCCATTGATGAGGACGATCCCGACAGACTGGTCTTCAACTCGGGGATAGCTTTCTTAAAACACGTTCAGTATGACCCGGGCTTCCCCGTACCCGACAGCTACGACCCCAACCGACGTCAGCCCAACGACTCCCTGCGCCGCACCACCGGCCTCCCGGTGGGGCCCCTGGATCTCCGCGACAACCTCGGCTTTGACCTCATGGAGATCTTCAACCGCACCGACTTCGGCCTCTACCTCCTCACCCGGGATGTCTGGTTCTCCTGGCTCAATCAGGGCATCCGTCGCTTTGTCCTGGGCAACACCGACAGCCATACAATCGTCCTGGTCCGGCCCGGCATGCCACGTAACATGGTGATGGTCCAACCGGGCCGGGACCGCCCGGCGACTCTCGACACCACGGAGGTCAACCGGGCGCTGGCGGCAGGCAGGAGCTATATCACCACCGGTCCGCTCCTGAAGGTAACCGCACGAGCAGCGGACAAAGGGGAGGCAGACCGCCAGGTTGGACTCGGTGAGACCCTCTCCACGCCAGACGGCAAAATCATCCTCAAGGTCACGGTCACGGCGGCACCGTGGGTGCCGGTGGAAGAGGTCCGCATCTTCATCAATGGCGAGGTCGCTGTGCGTGTGCCCCTGTCCCGGCGGCGCACGCGCGAGGCCCGCCACGAACAGGAACCGGGACGCTCCGTTACTCGCCTGCAACGCAGCTTTCCCCTGGAATTGCCCAGCGGCGGCTGGTTGGTGGTGGAAGCCGGATTCAGCGGCGGAGCCATGCCGGGGGATCCTGTACTGTACGACGGCGATTACGGCATCGTGGCCCCGAATCTGCACCCTCTGGCGATCAGTAACCCTATCTTTATCGACATCGATCCCTGACCTGCCTACCGACGCCGGGACAGACAGGGGCTGGCGGTCGCCACGAAGCGCCAGGGAGCGAGGCGATCCCGGGCATCGGCATAGTCGATGCCGATACGGGGTGTGGCGGTGATGTTCCGCCGCGCCGGCGGCTCGCCTTCTTCCAGCCGTAGGCCGGCATGCAGGGCCAGATCGACACCGTTGAGGCGCAGGTCGATATCCAGAGCCTGGCAGAGACGCGCCGGCCCACCGGCCATCCACGAGGGCGACCGCTCTCCCCGCCTGCCCCTGCCCTTGCTGGTGCCGCCCCGCAGGCGGGTCATGGTCTCGAGCCCTTCTTCCGGCTCGAGGGCGCGCAGCAGGACCGCGGCCGGGAACCCTTCCTCGTCCGTCACGCAGTTCAGAAGATGGTGCAGCCCGTAAGAAAAATAAACATAGGCCCGGCCGGGTGGACCGAACAGGGCCCGGTTGCGGGGTGTGATGCCGCTGCGACCGTGACAGGCGCTATCGGAGCCCCCGATGTAGGCTTCCACCTCCACAATGCGCCCGGCGAGCCGGCGACCACGGCGAATCCGAACCAGCCTGCGCCCCACCAGATCCCGCGCCACCTGCAGCGTCGGACGGGCAAAGAAGTCACGTCCCAGGCGTCCTCCACCCGGGCGGGATCCAGCCGTCATCCGTGGCGGTGAGCCTGACCCCCACGCGCCGGCCTCTGAGGGCGCGGCTTCTGCGGCTTGTGCTTGGGGAGACAGGTACGGCAGTAGACCGGAGAGAAGCCGTTGGGTTTGAACGGCACTTGCGTCGCCGTGGTGCAGTCTGAGCAGACAGCGTCATGAAGCACCAGCTGCTTCGAGTCCCGGCGATCATGCCTGGAGTTGCCGTTCCGTTGCCAGGGACGTTCCTGCCCGTTTCCCTGCTGGCTCCGGTCGCGGGGCGAAGGTCCGAAATCTGCCTTGAAGAGAGGCGCATCCCTGGGAAGGCTCTTGCCGTGGCGTGGCTGCCAGATGCCGGCCCGCCGCGGCTCAAGGTCCTCCAGGACCCAGGGTATCCGCCTCGTGCGGCCATGGCTGTTGTGCCGGTTGTGGCGCACAAAAGGACCAGCGCCATGCTGGGAGGATTCATGCAGACTCACGCCCCCGGAGCGAGGCTGCCCCTGGCGTCCTCCCCGATTCTTGGTTCTGCGCACGGTGCGGCACTGTTTGCACCGTCGAGGCTCATGGTCGAGCCCCTTATGGGCGTAAAACGATTGCTCCTCGACGGAGAAACCGAACTGGGTGCCACAGTCGGTGCAATGGATCTCCTTATCCCTGAGCGTCATGGTCAACCTTCCGTCGTGGTGGCGTTGATCCCGGGTGGGGTTTCAGACCGGCACCGGCGGCTTGACGCCGGCATTTTTCAGTTGCGCGAGAGTGACAGGTCGATTTTTCTCATCCACGAAAACCAGGCGGGGTACGAAACCGGCAAATTCGTGCTCTTCAAGGCGACAGTAGGCGGCGATGATGATGCGATCGCCGGGGCGGGCACGATGGGCAGCCGCACCGTTGATGCAGACCTTGCCGCTGGCACGGGGGCCCTCGATGATGTAGGTGGAAAACCGCTCTCCACCGGTGACGTTGTAGATATCCACCCGTTCGAAAGGCCTCAGGTCGGCGGCATCCATCAGATCACGATCCAGAGTCAGGCTGCCCAGATATTCGATGTCGGCCTCGGTCACCGTGGCATTATGAATCTTGGCGCGAAGGTACTCCCGTATCATGACGAGGTCGCTCCCTGAGTGGCCCCGGCAAGGGCACCGGGAGGATAGACGATGTTATCAATGAGCCGGGTCCCGCCGGCCAGCACGGCAGCGGACATGATCACCGGGTGACCATGGCGCAGCGGCAGAGTCAGAGTTTCCAGGTCGACAATCTCAAGATACTGAACTTCCAGCGCGGAACAGGGCGCCAGCACCTTGAGCCCGGCGGCCCGGATCTTCTGCGCATCCTGTTCGCCCGCCTCCCACTGCTCACAGCAGGCTTTCAGGGCCCCATAGAGGGCCGCGGCCTGCCGGCGTTCTTCGGCGTTGACAAAACGGTTGCGGCTGGACAGAGCCAGGCCATCCTGTTCGCGGATGGTGGGCGCCACCCGGATCTCGATGGGGACGTCCAGATCCCTCACCATCCGCTTTATCAGGAGGGCCTGCTGAGCATCCTTCTGGCCGAAGACGGCCACGTCCGGCTCCATGGCATGGAACAGCTTGAGGACCACGGTGAGGACGCCCCGGAAATGAGCGGGCCGGCATTCCCCCTCCATGGGCTGCGCCAGTGCTTCCTCCACCACCCAGGTGGAGTGATCGGCCGCGTAAACCGCCTCTGGCGACGGCGCGTAGATCGCTTCGACGCCTTCCTGGACACAGATGGCCAGGTCGGCGTCCAGCGAACGCGGGTAGCGCTCATGATCCTCCCCGGGCCCGAACTGAGCCGGGTTGACGAAGATCGACACGATCACGGCGTCGGCGGATTCCCGGGCCACCCGCAGGAGAGAACGGTGCCCCTCATGCAGGGCCCCCATGGTCGGCACCAGCGCCAGGGTCCGGCCCGAGCAGCGCAGCTCCCGCGACCAGGCGTGCATGGCCAAGGGTGTCTCGTAGACAAGGGGCCGCACCTGATCCTGGCGAGAATCTCTCATGCCTCTTCACGCCTCCGACCCGGTTTGCGAGCCACCAGCCAGCGGCGGACCGGTTCGGGTGTCGGGTAGGTTTCATCGGCCGCGGGATAGCGGCCGGCACGCACGTCGGCCGCGAAGGAGGTGATGGCTTTCTCGGCGACCCGGCCCAGTTCGGCATACCGGCGCACAAAGCGCGGCGATGGACCGGGGCCGCTCCAGCCGACCAGATCATGGAAGACCATGACCTGCCCGTCGCACCCGACGCCGGCCCCGATACCGATGGTCGGCACCGGCAACTCGGTAGTGATGGCGGTGGCCAGTTCGCCTGGAATCCCCTCCAGCACTACCGAGAAGACACCGGCAGCGGCCAGAGCCAGAGCATCCTCGAAGACCTCCTGGGCACGATCCGCCTCGCGCCCCTGCACCCGGAAACCGCCCAGAACATGGGCCGACTGGGGTGTGAGCCCCACGTGACCCATGACCGGGATCTCCGCGTCCAGCAGAGCCGCGATGACGTCCACGCGCTTGCGTCCACCTTCCAGCTTGACGCCCTGGGCCCGCCCTTCACGGATAAAGCGGCCGGCATTCTTCACGGCGTCCCGCCAGCCGGTGTGATAGGAGAGATACGGCATGTCCCCGATCACAAGGGCCCGATGGGCACCCCGGGTCACGGCGGCGGTGTGGTGGACCATCTCGTCCACAGTGATGGCAAGGGTGTCGGGGTGGCCGAGGGCCACCATGGCCAGGGAATCGCCCACCAGGACGATATCGACGCCGGCAGCGTCGGCGGCGCGCCCGCAGGGGGCATCACAAGCCGTCACCATCACCAGGCGGCGGCCTTCGGCAGGCGCAGCCATGATGGACGGAACGGTAACGCGCCTGAAAGGCGCTGGTTGAGCGGACATTTGGGCTCCTTCCTCCCCGCGGATGTCGAGGGGAACGGGTCCGATTCAAGTCAGCCTGGCAAGAGGTTCGGTGGCGGTCCCGTCCAGGTCACACGCGTGATCCCAGCGGGACGTAATACTGAACCCCTTTTTCCATGGCCCGGATCTGCTCTATGAGATCCTCCAGGTCCTCCTCACGATTGACGAAGTCGATCTCGCTGGTGTTGACCACCAGCAACGGCGTTGCATCGTAGTGAAAGAAGTAGTGATTGTAGGAACGATTGACCTCTGAGATGTATTTCTCCGAGAGGTTGGCCTCCAGATCACGACGGCGCTTGCGAATGCGGCTCATGAGCACATCGTTGCCGGCCTGCAGGTAGATCACCAGATCCGGGCGGGGCACCTTCGGCTCCAGCAGAGAGAAGAGCTTGTCGTAGATGAGCAACTCATCGTCGGTGAGATTCAAGTAGGCAAAAATCTTGTCTTTCTCGAACACGTAGTCGGCGATGACCAGCCGTGAGAAGAGATCCTGCTGGACATGGTCCGTGAGCTGGCGATAGCGGCTGAGCAGGAAGAAGAGCTGGGCCTGGAATGCCGCACCCTGACGATCGTTGTAGAAATCGACAAGAAAAGGATTTTCGATACTCTCCATGACCTTGGCCGAGTCGAAACGGGAAGCCAGCGCCTCCACGAGGCTACTCTTCCCGACACCTATGGCGCCCTCAACCGCGATGTACTTGTGTTTCATGGGCTTGTGTCCATGATAGATCGGCCGTCCCGGAGCCCACAAGCGAGACGGAACCCCGGCCCGCCGGTGTAAAGCCACAGGCCGGCCGTGTCGGGACAGTCGGCCAGCAGGCCGGCCACCGTCTTGCCCGCCACAGGATGGAGCAGGTCCGGAGCCAGGTCGGCCAGGGGCGCGAGCACGAAACGGCGGAGATGCAGGCGCGGATGGGGCACCTTGAGCGCCTCCTCCGCCAGGACGAGATCGCCATCCAGCAACAGGTCCACATCCAGGGTGCGTGGGCAACCGGGCTCAAGGCGCACCCGCCCCACCTGCCGCTCCACCCCGAGGGCAACCTCCATGACCTCTTGCGGGGACAGCCGGGTCGCGACTTCCGCCACCAGGTTGAGAAAAAGCGGCTGGTCGCTCACGCCGACCGGCTCCGTCTCGTAGATTGGCGAGACTCGCACAGGCGTAACACCTTGATTTGAAAGGAGTTCTAAGCCAGCGGCCAGTTGCCGGGCCCGGTCGCCCAGATTGGAGCCCAGACCCAGAAACAGCCGCCGGGAGTGTCCGGAAAAAGTGCGGATGACCGTTCCTCCGCGGCTTGTGGCCCCCCATCAGGGGGCTCGTTGACACTGTCGGAAAGCGTCTGTTACCTTAGCGCATCTCTCTTGAGCCCGGATAGCTCTTCAGCTTGGTTTGCAGGGGCCATGGGGTCCCGGGAGGATGGTCGTGAGCCCCGTTAAATCGTTCAAGAAAGCGCGCCGCAAGACCGGGGCAGGCCGAAGTTCCGTCACGGGCCGGAAGGTGGCCAGGAAAAAGACGCCCGCGGCCAAGAAAAAGACCACCCGCGCCACGAAGAAGACCGCGGCAACCAAGAAAAAAACAGCCCGCACCATCAAGAAAAAGACCCCGGCGGCCAGGAAGGCTCCCGGCAAGCCAACCGTGGCCCGGAAAACCACCAAGAAGACTGTCGCCAGTAAGGCGGCCACCCGGACCAGCGGCACGGCCTCCGGCGCGGGCGAGATGCGCACACGGACCGAGCCCCAGGTCCCCACTCCCGGGCTCCGCGCCGAATCCTACAAAGAAGCCTTGAAGGTTTACGCCGACGCCATGGCACTGATCCAGAAGAAGGAATGGAAGCCCGCTGCCAACATCCTGGCCGACTTTGTCTCCCGCCACGCCCGGGAACGCGAATTGTGCCAGCGCGCCCGCACCTATCTACGGGTGTGCGGCGCCCACATGAATGCCATGGATGAAACACCCGACACGGTGGAGGGATTTCTCCTGCTGGCCACCGTGCGGAGCAACGATGGCGATCTGAAGACGGCCCTGACTCTCCTGAATCAGGCCCTCAAGAGCTTCCCCGACGATCACAAGCTCCTTTACCTGCAAGCGTCGACACTGGCCCTGACAGGTGACCACCGTGCCTCTCTCAAAGCCCTGGCCAAATCGATCGCCGCCGATGAGCAGAATCGCATCTATGCCGCCAACAGCCCCGACTTCGCCAATCTCCGCGACGATGAAGAGTTCATCACTCTGACCACGCGGGAGGACGAGGAGTACTGACATGCCCAAGGGGGCCGCGGGAACTCTCACCGCGCTGGTTCTGGCCGCCGGCCAGAGCAAGCGCATGCGCTCTGCCACCATCAAACTGCTGCACCCTCTCTGGGGGCGGCCCATGGTGGCCTGGACCCTGGATGCTGTGCAGGCGCTCACGCCGGACCGGCTCCTGGTGGTCATCGGACACCAGGCCGATGAGATGCGCCTGGCCCTGGACCACGAAGGCGTCCACTGGGATGCCGTGGTGCAGGATGCCCCCCGGGGGACCGGCCACGCCGTCATGTGTGCCCGCCCGCACCTCCCGGGCACCGGGAGTGATCTGCTCATCATCAATGGTGACCTGCCGCTGCTGACCGAGGACACCCTGAGAACATTCCTGGCCGCTCACCGCAAAGCCGGAGCGGCCCTCAGCGTTCTGTCCACCGAGCTGGAGGACCCCTCAGGCTATGGCCGCATGGTGCGCCGGGGCCAGAGCCTGGTCCGCATCGTCGAGGACAGGGACGCCACGGCTGAAGAACGGGCCGTGAAGGAGATCAATTGCGGCGTGTATCTGGTGCAGGCCCCGGCGCTGCTGGCGGCCCTGGACGAACTGGGAACGGATAACACTCAGGATGAGTACTACTTCACTGATGTGGTGGAAAACCTGGCGGGCACAGGGGAGACGGTCCAGGCCGTCCTGCATCCCGACGCCGGCGAAGTCCTGGGGGTCAACGATCGCCGTGAGCTGGCCGCGGCCGCCGCTATCCTGTCGGAGCGCAAGAATCGCGCTCTCATGACGGCCGGCGTGACCCTGCTGGACCCGGCACGCACCTACATTGATCCTCGCACCGAGGTCGGCCCCGACACCGTCATCTACCCCAATGTCTGGATAGAGGGCACGTCGGCGCTGGGTTCCGGCTGCACGGTCCGCCCCAACGTCCACCTCACTGATGTCCGCGTCGGCGATAGGGTCGTTCTCAAGGATCACTGCGTCATCGAGCAGGCGGAGATCGGCCACGAAGCCCAGGTGGGGCCATTCGCCCATCTGCGGCCCGGAACCTATCTTTCTCGCCAGGTGAAGGTGGGCAACTTCGTTGAAACAAAAAAGACGAGAATGGGTGAGGGCAGCAAAGCATCCCATCTTTCGTACCTGGGAGACGCCGAGATTGGTCGCGAGGTCAATGTGGGCGCCGGCACCATCACCTGCAACTATGACGGTCGCAAGAAACATGTGACCACTCTCGAGGACGGGGTTTTCATCGGCTCGGATACCCAACTGGTGGCACCGGTGAAAGTGGGCAAAGGCGCCTATGTCGGCGCCGGCAGCACCATCACCCAGGACGTGCCGGCGGGCGCTCTGGCTCTGACCCGCACACCCCAGAAGAACATCGACGGCTGGGTGAAGCGCAAGAAGAAACAGCAGGACAAGGAGAGCTGAGCAGCCATGTGCGGCATCGTCGGTTATATCGGCCCGGGCGAAACCGTCCCCGTCATCATGGAGGGACTCCGTCGCCTTGAATATCGGGGATACGACTCGGCCGGACTGGCGGTGGTGGATAAAAAGGGGAACCTGCATGTGCGGCGGGCGCCCGGGAAACTGCGCGAGCTGGACAAGGTCCTCCGCGAGAATCCCATGGCCGGTCATTACGGCATCGGCCACACGCGCTGGGCCACCCATGGCCGGCCCAATGAAAACAACGCCCATCCCCACCGTGACTGCACCGGCCGCCTGGTGGTCGCGCACAACGGCATCATCGAGAATTACCGCGACCTGAAAGAGGAGTTGACCGCCAAGGGGCACCGTTTCACCACCGAAACCGACACCGAGATCGTGGCCCACCTCATCGAGGAGCAGCTCAAGAACGGCAAGAAACGCCTGGTTGACGCGGTGCGGGCCGCTC
>JAPUKF010000297.1 GCA_027295805.1 Acidobacteriota bacterium
TGGGCGCGGGGCGCGGGACCTCCACGTGGAGATCAATCCGATCCAGAAGCGGCCCCGATATGCGACCCCGATAACGAGCCACCGCATGCGGTGTACAGATGCACTCCCGCACCGGATCACCCAGATAGCCACAGGCGCAGGGATTCATGGCGGCCACCAGCAGAAAGTGCGCCGGGAAAACGGCCGTGCGCCCGGCCCGGTTCAAGACCACCGCCCGTTCCTCAAGTGGCTGGCGCAGAAGATCCAGGACGCGGCGACCGAACTCGGGCAGCTCATCCAGAAAGAGCACGCCTCCATGGGCCAGGCTGATTTCACCGGGGCGCGGTGGCACGCCGCCTCCCACCAGGGCCGCAGGCGTCAACGTATGGTGCGGAGCCCGGAATGGACGCCGCGCCACCAGCCCCGTGCTGGACCCCAGGCCTATGCACGAGGCGATCTGAGTGATCTCCAGTGCCTCCTCCAGGGTCGGGGCGGGTAGCAAGCCCGGCAAGCGCCGCGCCAGCATGGTCTTCCCGGAGCCCGGCGGGCCATACAGAAGGAGGTTATGGCCACCTGCGGCCGCGACTTCCAGAGCCCGCCGCGCCTGCCCCTGACCGCGAACATCGGCGAGGTCAGGGCCATTCACTTTCCCGCTCCGGCGCAGAAGCTGAACGGCCCCGCAGTGGACCGGCGAGGGCTCCTCCCCTTCCCCCCGCAGAAGTTCCACCGCGGCCGTCAGGGAAGCCACCGGGTAGACCTTGAGGGAGGGCACCAGGGCCGCCTCCCGGGCGCAACCGGCTGCCGTCAGGAGGCGGGTCGTGTCGTTCTGCGCCACGACCCGGGCGACAGCCAGGGCGCCGAATACAGGGCGGACGTCACCCGAGAGGGAGAGTTCACCCAGGAGGGCTGTGCCCGCCAGGCGCCGGGGAGGGAGCACACCGCTGGCACCGAGAAGCGCCACGGCGATGGCAAGGTCCAGGCCGGTACCGGACTTGCGCAGGGATGCCGGTGCCAGATTGATGGTGATGCGCCCGGCGGGCCACTCGAAACCGCCCCGCTTGATCGCGGCACGCACCCGCTCTGCTGCTTCGCGAACGGCACCGTCCGGCAAACCGACAATGGTGAAGCGGGGCAGCCCGCCGGCCACATCGGCCTCCACCCGGATCAGGGCGGCTTCCACGCCAAAGAGAGATGCAGTGAGAACTTGGGCTTGCAGGCGGTCTCCGTTCCGCCGGCTCTCTGGGATCTATTGAAGCAGATGCCTTCGCGGCGGGCAATACAGCAATTCCTCCCCGCGGGCTCAAGCTCCGCTTCAGCCTGCCAGAGGGAGCCGGATCAAGGGTTCATGACGGGCGCCACCAGGACCCAGATGGGACCGGAAAAGAACCATGCCGGTCACCCGCACCGGCGCAAAGGGAGGTGGCCGAAAGGACGTCAGCGCCGCTCCCAGAGCGTCCCGGTCACAGGCGGCCAGCCTGTCCCGCACCCGTCCCAGGGTCAGGTGAGGGCGGAAGGGGCGTTCCTCCCGCGGGAAACCGGCCATCTCCAGGCATTCCCGGACTGCTCCGGCCAGGCCTCTCAGGCCCCTCTCATCACCTTTCAGGCCGACCCAGATCACCCGGGGAGATCGACTGCCGGCGAAGGAGCCCAGTCCAGCCGGGCGCAACGTGAGGGCACGGCATGCGGCCGCGGCTGTTTCCAGCGCGCCGGTGATGACCGGCACTCTCGACGGAAGGACCGGCCCCAGGAAGCGAAGGGTCAGGTGGATCGATGCAGGTGGCAGCCAGCGGATCGCGTCGTCCGGCAGGCGCCGGCTCAACCGGCGCCCCAGTCTCGCCAGGTCCCGGCGCAGGGATGCGGGGAGTTCTGCCGCCACGAACAACCGCCAGTGTGTCGCCTCCGTCATGTCCTTCTTTCCCGTCCCCTCTTCCTTCCGGTCAAGGACTCCGCCGGGGTACGCCGCGCTCCTTCGTTGACAGGCCCTGACATGCTTCCGTAGGATGGGCCGCCTGCAGGCGTCTTCCATGCCGCCGCGGCCGGAGGAGAACCATGCACCAGATCTGGGACGGGCTCAAGCACTGGATTCCGATCATCACCGACGATTACGTCTGGGGCTGGGGTCCGCAGTTCCTCCTGGGGATCCCGGTCATGGTCATCCTGCTGCTGGGCACCGGGATCACCCTGTCCCTTTATACCGGCTTTGTCCAGGTCAGGAAGTTCTGGACGGCCAGCAAGCTGGTCCTGGCCGGCGCCATGGGTCGGGAGAAGAGCGAGGGCGAAGGGGATATCACGCCCTACCAGGCCCTCATGACCGCTCTCTCGGCCACCGTGGGGAATGGCAATATCGCCGGCGTGGCCAGTGCCATTGCCACCGGCGGCCCAGGCGCCGCCTTCTGGATGTGGATCACCGCCATTTTCGGCATGGCCACCAAGTATGCCGAAGCGGTCCTGGGTATCAAGTACCGGCGGGTGGCCGAGGACGGCTCCATGGCCGGCGGCCCCATGTATTACTGCCAGCATGGCATCGGCGGCCGCCTGGGGCGCGCCCTGGGCATTTTCTTTGCCTCCGCCGGCGCCATCGCCTGTCTCATCGGCACCGGCAATATGTTCCAGACCAACTCCATGGCCGTGGCAGCGGCGCAGCAGTTCTCGGTGCCCCAGTGGGTGACCGGGCTGGTGGTTTCCATCCTGGTGGGCATGGTGATCCTGGGGGGCATCCGGCGCATCGCGCGCGTGGCCGAGAAGCTCGTTCCGGCCATGATTGCTCTTTACTTCATCGGTGCCATGGCCATCATTCTCATCAAGATCGTGGATGTCCCCGCAGCGCTCATTCTCATCTTCGAATCGGCCTTCAATCCCCAGGCCGCCATGGGTGGGGCGGTGGGCATCGGCGTCCAGCAGGCCATCCGCTTCGGCGTGGCCCGCGGCATCCTCAGCAACGAGTCGGGACTGGGAAGCGCTCCCATCGCCCACGGCGCCGCCCGCACCAAGGATCCGGTGCGCCAGGGCCAGGTGGCCATGATGGGCACCTTCATCGATACCATCGTGGTCTGCTCCCTCACCGCCATCGTCATCACCGTCACCGGTGCCTACAAGCTGGGCCCCCTCTTTCGCTCCCAGGCTGACGCTCTCAACAGCATCGACATGACCATGCATGCCTTCGATTCCGTCATCCCGTATGGCGGCGTGGTGGTCACCGTCGGTTCGCTCCTGTTCGGGATCTCGACCCTGCTGGGCTGGTGCTATTACGGCGAGAAATGCACCGAGTACCTCTTCGGCCTGCGCATTCAGAACGCCTACCGGCTGGTGTTCATCCTCCTGATGTTCCTGGGTTCCCTGCCCAGCCAGGCGGGCATCCAGACCGTGATCAAGATAGGCGACCTGGGGAACGCTCTCATGGCTTTCCCCAACCTCCTGGCCCTCCTGCTCCTGGCCCGTGAAGTGAGACGCATCACCCGCGGCAACGAGGCACCTGGAGGCTAGGGGCGCAGCGTCCGGCGTACGGCGCGGGCGCCCCACAGGCAGGCCAGAACCATATCCCAGGCATCCCCGGCCATCTGCAGGCTGACGCCGATGATGGCACCGTTGCCATCGGGGAACCCGGCCACCAGGCCGAGACCCAGCATGCTCACCAGCAGCACCCTGCCGGCGGCGGAGAAGGCGATGGGGCCCGTGCTTCCCGTGCGCAGCAGCATCCCCTGCCCGAACGCACGAAACCCCATGAGCAGGGGATGAATCCAGATCCACCCCAGAGCCGGCAGCGCCGCGGCCAGAGGCCGCCCCACCAGGCCATATCCCGCCTCCAGAAGCCAGCGTGCAGACCCCCAGACCACCATGCCCGCAGTCAGGGAGAGGCCGAGAGCCACAGCCAGAGTGAACCGCGCCAGGCGGTGGAGATCCCGGCGATGGCGCGGCAGAACCTGAACGGTGGCCTGCATACCGAACAGGGGGGACGAAAAAAACAGGAACAGAGGGGTCACCACGCCGAACGCCGCCAGGGCCGTCACGGGATCGGCCAGGCGGGCGATGATGGCATTGATCAGTGCGCGCTGCATGGACCAGACCGTATGATTCAGAACCAGGGGGGAGGCAAACTCCATGACCCGGCGTGAGGTCAGCGCCTGTGCCGGAGGCGGGGTGCCGGCAGGCAGCGGCCGGCGGAACGGTCCATACCGGCGGCGCACGGAGAAACGAATCCAGAGAGCTTCCATGGCAATCCCCGAGGTCAGGGACAGGGCGCCGGCCGCGGCCCCGGGCAGATGGAAAACCACCGCCAGCAGCAGGACCATCGCCGTCACCGCCGCCAGCCGTGCCAGCGTGGCCAGAGTGATCATGACCGTTCGCCTGTAGAGGAGACTCATCCCCTGAGCCAGGCCCCGTTCCGCCACCAGCACGGGGATGGGCGACTGCAGCAGCAGGGCCAGGCGGGCCGGGCCGACCAGATCTGGCGGCGCACCCAGAAGGTCCCTGAACAGCCATTCTCCCGCCGGCAGCAGGGCCAGAGCCATGGCACTCCCCGACAGGACCAGACCCAAGCGGCGCATGACCCGGGCCACGGTGCGGTAGGCCTGCGGGGAGTGAGCCAACCCCGCCGTCACCACCCGGGCCGAGAGGACCGGTGCGTTGAAGACCACCGAGACAGAAAATCCCACCGCATAGGCGGCCAGCGCCAGGGTGGGGTTGGCGGAGCGCCCCAGGCCCAGATTGATGAGAGGCACGGAGAGAGTCATCATCTGAGATGTGAGGATCAGGGGCAGATAAAAACGAAGAATTTCCCGATTGGACAGAAGGTGCCTCCAGGCGTGTCCTGAGGACGGCCAACACCAACGGCTGAATCCCCTGGTCGTTGCAAAAAAGACGGGCGCAGACGATAATACTGTTCACCCTCGGGGAGTGTGACGGCTGTGGCTCGCGACTACAATGAACTGATAGATGAGGCCTATGAAGCCCTGGAGGAAGCCCGCTTCCAGGAGGCCCTGGAGATGGGACGGGAGGCCCTGGAGGCCGACCCTGATTCCGCCCCGGGGCACTACCTCTGCGGCGCGGCGCTGGCCGAGATGCGTCACGCTGAAGAGGCCATCCCCTACCTCCGCCTCGCATTGGACCTTGACTCTGATTATCCCGATGCCCGTTTCTCTCTCGCTTCAGCCCAGTTCGCCATCTGCCACTTCACGGCTGCCCAGCATGAGTTGCTGAAGGTTCTGAAAAGCGAAAAGCGCATGGCTGATGCTCACTACTCCCTGGGCCTGTGCCTGGAACGACAGGGGAAATTTGCCGCCGCCGATGAAAGTCTTGCGCGCGCCGTGGAACTGGCCCCGGATCGTTTCCACGCACCGTCACGCCTGAACCGGCGGGAGTTCGATCAAGTCGTCCTGAAGGCGGTGGCCCTGCTGCCGCCCTACTTCCGCGATTACCTCAACAATGTGCCGGTCCTGGTGGACGACCTGCCGGCGGAAGATCTGCTGTTCTCCGCCGATCCGCTCCTGGATCCCGAACTGTTCGGCCTGTTCTCCGGGGTCCCTCTGCTGGAGCGGTCCCTCATGGACACAGTGCCGGCGGAACCGGATCGAATTCACCTCTTTCAGCGCAATATCGAGCGTTACTGCCCCAACAGGGAGCGTCTGCTGGAGGAGATCCGGGTGACCCTGCTGCACGAGATCGGCCACGCCATGGGGCTGGATGATGAAGGACTGGCCAAGCTGGGCTACGAGTAAAAGGCCCGGCGGCCGCCGCCGCGCGGTCTTCAGCGATAGATGGTCAGCTTCTTGCCGGGATGGATGAGGGTCCTGCCGTAAAGCCCGTTCCAGGACTGCATGGCTCGCACCGAGACACCGAAACGCCGGGAAATTTCATAAAGGGTGTCGCCTTTCCTGACGGTGTAGGTCGTTGCGACGCGTTGCCTGCCGGCGCCACCGGCGCGGGCGTTATCGCTGCCCGCAGGTGCCGGCCCGCCGGCCCGGGTGCCTGTGAAAACCACCAGGCGCTGGCCGGAACGAATGAGACGCGGGTCGGCGATGGAGTTCCACGAGGCCAGGCTGCGCACGTCGGTGCGGTAACGCCGGGCAATGCTGTAGAGACTCTCGCCGCGCCGGACGCGATGGGTGACGCGAGTGCCGTCGGGAGTGCCGCTGGACCTCGGCGTGCTGTTGAGGGCGGCCACCCGCACCGCCGAACCGGGAATCATCAGATCCTGGCCGATGCTGATGCGGTGGGGATTGCGCAGGCTGTTGGCCTTCTGGATGCTATAGACGCTGGCGCCATAGCGGGTCGCGATGGTGGACAGGGTTTCGCCCCGGCGCACTCGATGGTGATACCACGGAAGTTTTTCCGCCGCCGGCAGTTTGGCCAGATCGGTCTTGAACCGCTCGCCTGAATCCGGCGGCAGCCTCAGGGGAAAGTTCTTGTAGTCCGGTGGCGTCGCCATGCGGCGCAGGGCCGGGTTGAGAGCGATCATTTCTTCCAGCGTGGTGCCGGCCAGGCGAGCGGCCACTCTCAGATCCAGGCTTTCGTTCAGGAGCATGGTGTTGTAGGCCAGCGGCTTGGCCCGCTCGGTGGTGAGTCCATATTTTTCCGGTGCCTTGTGCAGCACGATGGCGGCCAGAATCTGGGGCACGTAGTTGCGTGTCTCTCGCCGGATACGGGTGGTGCGGGCCAGGTCCCAGAAATCGGCCTTGCGACCGCTGCGCTGCCAGGCCCGGCGTACCCGCGAGCCGCCATTGTATTCGGCCAGGGAAAGATACCAGTCGCCATACACCGCATAAAGGGCCTTGAGATACCTGGCCGCGGCTCGCGCCGACAGCTCGGGATCCGAGCGCATGTCGACCCACCAGTCGGACTTCAATTTGTACTGGCGCCCGGTGGAGGCGATGAACTGAAACAGGCCCTTGGCGCGGGCACGAGAGTAGGCGTTGGGCTTGAAGGCGCTCTCAACGTGCGCCATGTAGCACAGATCCTGGGGAATGCCCTCTTCCCGGAAGATGCGACGGATCAACGGCACGTAGCGCCCTGAACGCACCATGCCCGGCTCAAAGAGTTTCTTGCGCGGGCCGGAAAAAGCATCGATAAACGCCACGACCTTTTTATTGATCTCCACCGGCATGTCGTAAGCCACGGTGGCATTCCTGGCGCGCACTCTCTCTTCTTCGCGCACCGCATCTGCCGGGCTCAGGAAGGCGGTGATAGCCCGCAGGTTCTCGGCCGGGACCAGCAGCTCACCCACACCGCCGGCTCTGGCATCCACCGCGGCCCGGTGGATGGAGTCGAGAACATCCTCGTATTGCTCCACCAGACGCGGATCGTCGGCCAGTCTGCCGGGCGCATGGAGATAGATGGATACCGCTTCATCGAAAGACCTGCGCGCGTCCAGGTCGTACCCCTGGCGCAGGCTCGCGACACCGTGCAAGTAGATCTCATCGGCCTCGCTGATCAGATTTTCGACCGGGTCCAGCTCGTCCACGGCATCCGTCAGGAGAGTATTGTCTTGATTCGCGGCGATGGCTGCGAAATCCGCCACTTCAACATCTTCCGTCTGGGGAATCGGAGACGCAACGGATGATGCAGGTGCCCCTGCGGCGGTCATGCTGGAACCAGATTTCACCGCGCCAGCACAACCTGCAAGCAGGATGGCCCCGGCAGCGATAAACAAAACGATTGAGTGCCTACGCATACGAATCACAGACTGACCTCCTCCCGCGCACGGCTACCCGTGCCGCCGGTCCCAGTGAATATAGGGAAGCGATTGAACCATTGTCAATCTCAATATTGTCCTGCTGCGGAGGCCCCGCAGCTCCTTCTTGCCCTGGCGGCGCGGCCTCGGTACCATTTCCCGGGGAAGGCCGCAGGTTGTAAACAGCCCCAGCGAAAGGAGTAGAGGACGCCATGCGCAAGAGAATTCCCGTCCTGGCCGCCCTGGCGGCGATCCTTGTCCTGACCGCCGCCTGCGCCGAGCCACCGGAGGAGACGGTGCTGCAGGCCGAGCAGGACCTCCAGGGCGCCCGCGATGCAGAAGCTGCGACTTATGCCGCGGAGGAGTTGCGCGACGCCCGCCTGGCCCTGGAGGAAGCCCAGCAGGAGATCCAGGCCCAAAATGAGCGCTTCGCCATCATGCGGGATTACGAAGAGGCCGAGAAAAAGCTGGCCGGCAGCATGGACAAAGCACGTCTGGCCCGAGAAACTGCAGTGGAGCGCAAGGAAGAAGCCCGGCAGGCCGCGGTGGAGAGCCTGGAATTCGCCCGGCAGGCCATCGAGGAGGCGAACACCGCATTGGCCGAGGCCCCCCGGGGCAAGGGCACCAAGGCGGACATCTCGGCTCTGACCGCCGATCTGGATGGCGTCCGCTCCCAGGTTCCAGCCCTGGAAGCGCAGATTGACGAAGAAGACTATTTCGCCGCCCGGGACAAGGCGGCATCCATGACCGAATCCGCTCAGGCCATCGCCGAGGAAATCAAGGCGGCGGTTGAGATAGAGGCCAGGATCCTGGCCAAACGCCGGAACCGCTGAGGCCACGACCTGTCCCCGCCCGCAAGCGAACGACTCTCCATCCTGGTGCGAGGGCACCGGCGTGCCCTCCTGATTCTGGCCGCGACCCTGGTGCTGTTCGCGGCGCTTCTCATCCCCCGTGACACACCTCCGTCGCCGGAGGCGTTGCGCTCCCCTCTGCGCCGCCTGGTCCAGGAAGCCCCTCCCGGCACTCCTCGGCCCGTTCTGGATGAGAACGTCGGCATGGTTTCCCACTTGCAACAGCAGGCCACCATTGCCGTTTCCAGACAGTCGCGGCGCCTGCCTCTGCTGCGCGGATACACCGAAGCAAGGCGCCTGCTTGCCACGGCAGCCGCGGCCGCCGATGAGGCTCTGCAGGCCATGGCGACGCAGCAGGCCAGCGCGCGCCAGGAGGCCATGACCCGGATCGCCCTGGCGCAGGAAGCCCTCCTGAACGCCAGGGTTGTGGGGGCCCGGGTTCACCTTCAGCCGGCCGGCCGCCAGGCTCTGATCCAGCAGGAAATTGCCCTCGAGGAAGCACAGCGCAATCTGACACGCGGTGACTACGACGCAGCCATCCGCAAAGCCGGCCAGGTTCTCTCCGGCAGCCGGAGGGAGCAGGAGAATGCCGCCCGCACCCTGGCACGGTTGAGGGATCAGACCACAGTCGCCCTGTGGCGGCGCTGGGTGGATCAAACCGTGGCCTGGTCCAGACGCCAGAGCAGTACGGCCCTGGTCGTGGACAAGGCCGGACATCGCCTCCTGCTCTATGACTCAGGCCGCCTGTTGACCACCTTTGATATCGACCTGGGCCTGGACCCGATTCCCGACAAGCTGCATGAAGGAGACAACGCCACACCGGAAGGCCGCTATCACGTCAGCCAGGTCCGTGACGGTGATAACACCAGGTATCACCGCGCCTTTCTCCTGGACTATCCAAACGATGAAGACTGGGTCCGATTCAAGCAGGCGCGTGGGGAGGGACGCTTCCCCTCTGAGACCCAGATCGGCGGTCTCATCGAGATTCACGGCTATGGGGGCCGCGGGGATGACTGGACCAATGGCTGCGTGGCACTCACCAATCCTGAAATGGACTTTCTGGATGGCTGGGTGAAGAAAGGGACCCCGGTGACCATCGTGGGAGCCCTCCCCATGGCCCCCGGCGACGGTCTCTCCGGGCCTGCTGCCGGCGCCAGCAGCCCTCATTAGAATGGCCCCGCAGGGAATCTCGTGGTACGATCTAGATTGTGAAAAAGGTCGGTTTTCGCATCATCAGGGTAGGATTGGTCCTGTCTCTGGGCGGGGCGGCCGCTTTTCTCGCGGCCGGCTGGCTAAGAACAAGTATCGAGAGCAGGACCTTACCACCCCGTCTGGTCCCTGAGATCTCGGCCCTCGCGGAGGCGGCAGCCGCGGTGCCCACCGCCCAGCTGGACACCGCCCTGGCAGAACTCGAGAAAGAGGTCAGCCGACTGGAGAAACACCTCTTCTCCCTGGACAAGCAACTCATGCGGCGCGTCCCCGAGGGCGCCTATATCGTCATCGATGCCGCCCATAACAAGCTGTGGCTGCGACGGGGAGAAAAAACCCTGCGGGAGTCCATCTGCTCCACCGGCAGCGGCAAGGTACTGGCCGATCCGGCAGGCGGCCGCTCCTGGCTCTTCAGCACGCCCCGGGGCGAGTTTCATGTCACCAATCGCCTCGAAGTTCCCACCTGGCGCAAGCCCGACTGGGCCTTCATCGAAGAGGGTGAGCCTGTCCCCGACCGCACCGACGCCTTGGAGCGGTTCCAGGACGGCGTCCTGGGCGAATACGCCCTGGCCTTCGGCGACGGATTCCTCATTCACGGCACTCTCTATACCCGCCTCCTGGGGAGAAGCGTGACCCATGGTTGCGTCCGCCTCGGCCCCATCGATCTCAAAGCGATTTACGATCAGACCCAGTTGCGCACACCCATCTATATTTTCTGATGCGGATCGGTCTGACGGTTTTTCTGCTGCTATCAACCCTGGTGACCGTGGCACCCCGGGCCCAGACAGATTCCGTGGACGAGCAGGAGCGGAGATCCCGTTACGCCCGGCTCCTGCAACGCAAACTCCTCCTGCAGCGGGAAGCCCATCTCAAAGAACTGCAGATGCATCTTGCCGAGGAAGATGCTCCATACCTGGTATTCGACCTCGAGAAGCAGGAGGTCCGTGTCTACGTGCGCGTGACTCCTGTTCAGCATCTGCCCCTGACAGGTGCCGAGATGGAAGTTCTGGCCCACGCGGAAGACGCCGCCTCCCCTCAGCAGGCATGGATCGACCAGGCGCTTGTCCTGGTGGCCAAATCAGGTGACCAGGAAGCGCCCGAGGTCATCCAGCCCCGGTCGGAAGGGGCCGCTCCCGCCGCCGAGATCAATCCCCGTGCCGTCACCGCGGAGAGCGCCGGCCTGACGGAGATCACGTACCCGTCCCGCTATACGCTCCTCTACCGCCAGGGCGTCGCCGTCAATGTCGTGGGGGGCAATGCCGCCCTGAGAGAAGGCGGTTGGGTCCAGGAGAAACTCGAGCGGCTGGCCAGCCTTCTCATCCCTCCCGATCTGCCTGCTGCCGAGGAAATGGAACCGGTCCACACATGGATTCATCTGACCATGAGCGAAGAGCAGGCCCGTGCGATCTACCCCATAACCTTCGTGGGGATGCGGGCCATGGTGCGGCTGCCGGGAGACCCGACATTCTAGAATGCCGCCCCTGGCAACTGGATCCATAATGGAGCGCAGGGTAGGATGCCCGCCATTGTGCCGCAGGGATCTCATCTCAGCCGGATCGCGGGACGTTTCGTCGCCCTCGTGCTGTTTCTGGTCATCGCCCTCCTGCTTCCAGCCGCCACCCCGGCCTCCGGCGGTGGCGAGGCAGCCCATGGAGGCCTTGGCGAGACCCTGAACCCGGCATGGGTCACATTCTTCGTCCTGATGTTGCTGTCCATCGCCATACTTCCCATCAAGGCGGAGAAGTGGTGGCACAGCAATCTGAATAAATTCTGGATCGCCCTGGCTCTGGGGGCTCCCATTCTTGTCCTTTATCTTCTCAAGAGTCCGGCTTCGCTCATGCACACGCTGGATGAGTACATCGCCTTCATTCTGCTCCTGACGGCGCTGTTTGTGATTTCCGGCGGGATCCTGCTGCGGGGCGATCTGCGCGCCACTCCCCTGACCAATGTGGGTTTCCTGGCCCTGGGAACTGTTCTCGCTTCCATCATGGGGACCACCGGCGCTTCCATGCTCCTGATCCGGCCGCTCCTCAAGACCAACTCCGAGCGGACCCACACGGTCCACACCATTCTCTTTTTCATTTTCAGCGTCTCCAATATCGGCGGCCTCCTGACGCCCCTGGGCGACCCTCCCCTCTTCATGGGATACCTGCGGGGAGTGCCCTTCACCTGGACCCTGACCCTCTACCCCGAGTGGCTGGCGGTCAATGGCCTGGTGCTTCTGATCTATTTCATCTGGGACAATCATGCCCTGAGTCGTGAGCCCGAGGCGGCCCTCCACCGCGACCGCATGCTGGTGGAACCTCTGCGCATTCTCGGCAACCTGAACTGGCCGCTCCTCATCGGCGTCGTCCTGGCCGTGGCGTTCATCACCAGGCCTCACCTGATGCCGCCCGCTTGGCCCTTCCATGACCGGGAAGTGGTGCTCGTCATCCTGGCCGCCCTCTCCCTGTGGATGACGCCGCAGGCGGTACGCCGTGGCAACCACTACACCTGGCATCCCATCATCGAGGTGGGCGTCCTTTTCTTCGGCATCTTCCTGACCATGATCCCGGCCCTGGAACTGCTGCAGGCACGGGGAGCCAGCCTGGGCATCGTCCAGCCGTGGCAGTTTTTCTGGGCGACCGGCCTGCTCTCGGCCTTCCTGGACAACACACCTACCTATCTGACGTTCTTCTCTCTCGCCCAGGGACTGGGCCAGACAGGCTCACTGCCGGGAGTCATGATGAGCGATGCGGTCCTCAAGGCCATCAGCCTGGGCGCCGTCTTCTTCGGCGCCGCGACCTACATCGGCAACGCACCCAACTTCATGGTGAAGTCCATCGCCGAGCAGCGTGGAGTAACAATGCCTTCGTTTTTCGCCTATTTCGGCATCGCGGTGTTGATACTCTTCCCCATCTTCGCACTGCTGACCTGGTGGGTCTTCGCTTGACGCAGCGGCCCGGCTGAGCAGCCGGGCGACTCAGGAAGAGGGTTTGTCCTCGCCTCCCCAGTCCTGCCAGAACAACACCTCCGAGAGCGGCCTCCGTTCCCGTTCGGCCTCCTCCCGCGCCAGCAGGTCCTCGTCCAGGCCGGCGCCTTCACCCCAGTACCCCAGGGCCATCATGGAGATGGGTTCGATTCCATCGGGGATATGGACCTTCTCACGCGCCACCGCCGGATCGAAGCCGGCCATCTGATGGGCCACAAGACCCAGGGCAGTTGCCTGCGTGAGCAGTTGAGAGATCGCACCGCCCGTATCGTAGGGGGCATGTTTGTTGATGCGCCGGTTTTTGACGAATTTTCTCGCGACCGCCACCACCACCAGAACCGGTGCACTGCGGGCCCAACTGTTGGCCTCCACCAGAGCCTCGGCCACCGTGTCACGACGCTCCGGGTCGGTCACCACCACGAAGCGCCATGGCTGCTCATTGAAGGACGATGGCGCCCAGCGGGCTGCCTCGAACAGGCGCCGCAGGATCGGCTCCGGCACCGCTTCGTCGCTGAAAGCGCGGGGAGACCAGCGGTCTGCAAGAAGCGAGAGGATCGGCTCGGCAACGGGAGCCGGCCGGCCCGGATGGTCGGCGGCGCGTTCCAGGGCATCCAGCAGGTTCCGATCACTGTCGGCCAGGCCTTCTCGGCCAAGCGCCACCGCCAGGGTCAGCTTCACAGTGACGCCCGCCAGGGAAAGGTGGGGAATGCGCTGGTAGGCCCTGGCCTGCTCGATGGCCCGGGTCACGAAGCCGGCGGCATACTCCGGTTCAGCGAACTCGAACGTCGCCGTGGCCGTTCCTTCCCCGAAGAGACGCCAGCGCGGGTACGGCTGCAGAGCTTCGCGCAGGGATTCCGACTGCTGGGAAAACTTCATGAACCTCCTTCTGGGATGGCCCGCAGGATCGGGGCAGATGGCTGCTTCCAGCCCTCCTGACGGTCTTCTTGCGGGAACGGCGGCAAGGATATAAGAGAATGGCGCCGGAGGGAACCCCTTCAGGAGCAATCTCCGCCCGCCCGGAGCAGGCGAGATTTCCCCGGATCGGCAGCCAATCAGGCCTGAGTAACCGGCGGTTCGTCCGGCTCGGGGGGAAGGCAGTCCGGGTCGACATTGCGACGGGCGGAAGCGGCGACCCGCTGATCCTGCTCGATGCGGCTGAGATTCTCGGTGGTGTCGGCCACCTGCTGCTGCGCCTCATCGTACACACCACCGTAATGCCCATCCCTCATACCCGCGATGAACACCTTCACCGCATCGGGGTCGAACACCTTCCCCACCAGCACCTCGAGCCGCTTGATGCCCTCCTCCATGCCCATGGCCTTCTGATAGGGCCGGTTGGTGGTCATGGCATCCCAGCAGTCGGCGATGGTTACCAGGCGGGTCGACAGGGGAATGTCCAGATCCTTCAGACCATCGGGATACCCTTTCCCGTCCCAGCGCTCATGATGATGTTTCATGATCGGGATGACATCGCTGAGCTGCTTGATGGGTCCCATGATATTGGCACCGCGCACCGGGTGAGTCTTCATGATCTCGTACTCTTCCTCGGTCAGCGGCCCGGGCTTGTTGAGGATGCAGTCCTGAATGCCGATCTTGCCCACATCATGGAGGAGGGCTCCGACTTCAGTTTTCCAGACCTCCTCGGGGGGCAGGCCCATATCCCGGGCCAGCGTCGCCGCGTAACCACGCACTCTCTCGGAGTGGCCCCGGGTGTAGGCATCTTTCTCATCGATGGCCGCCGCCAGGGCCCGGATGGAGCCCAGGAACAACTGACTGTTCTCCTGAGCAGCCCGCTTGAGGCGGGCGATATACCGTTCCAGCGTCTCAGCCATGACATTGAAAGTATCGGCCAGTTCGCCAATCTCATTGCCTGAGTTGATGGGCACCCGGGCATGGAAATCGCCCTCAGCAAAAGCCACCGATGAATCGGCCAGGCGGCGGATGGGCCGGCTGATCCAACCGGCGAAGGCCAGTCCCATGACCAGGGCGCCGACGGCCGCCATGCCGGCATAGAACCAGGTGTCCCGCCTCATGCGGTCCACCATGTAGTAGGCGCGGTTCTCTTCGGCCTGCATGAAAATGCCCCAGCCGAGACGGGTCTCATAGTAGGCCCCCACCAGAGCGACCTCCCCGCCGGCAGCGTTGACCGCCGGATAGGGCATGACCCGGCTGCCACCCACGGCAATGAACTCACGGACCAGTTCCAGCTCCTTGTAGGGCCGGCCGGTAAAACGATCCATGTCGATCAGTTCGCTGAAGAGAGTGCCGTCTCCATCCAGGGCGAACAGGGAATATCCGGACGAGCGCTGGGCTTCCCGCCACAGGCCCGCCAGGCCCACTAGGGCTGAAACCACCCCGACCCGCCGGCCCTTGCGTGAAACCGGCGCCGACAGGATCACCGCGCCGCCTGCCGCCTCCTCACAGTAGAACGGTACGCCCAGCAGGGTTCCAGCACCCATGTCCGTGTTGAGATGGGTCGCGAAATCGTCATCCAGCATTGCCTCGAGCGCCGGGACCGCCTCGAATCCCTCCTGCATGGCGGTGACCGAGGTACCGTTGCGATGGGTGTAGCGCATGAGAAAGACATCCCGGTCAACGAACCGCGACAGCGTGCGCCGCCGGCTCAAATTGGCCAGAAAGCTTTCTCCGCTGAGTCCGGCCACCTCACCGGAGAGAACTTCCGCCAGGACGGCCAGGGTACGGCGCTGCCCTTCGATGAAGCTGTCGATATGATGGGCCAGGGACGAGGCCAGCTGCATCTGGTTCACCTGCTGCTGGGTCTTGAGAGTGTCCTTATTGATGAAAATGAGGCGTGAGGAGACGGTGTAGATGGGCAGGATCCCGACAATGAGGAGAACCGCGGTGAGGACCCAGGCGATCTTGTATCGGCGACGCCGCCGCTTATGGGGCATGGCGGGCACGATCAACTCAGGGTCGCAGGTGCGCGGATCTTCCAGTGGTTCGAGTTGAGACATGAGTTATCCGGGTGAGGACAGCGCGACAGCCCTCCGGTCTCAATCTAGGTTCCGGCACAGGTCGCGGCAAACGCCCTCAAGGTATTGAGAAAAAAGGGGATCTGACTCCTGAAGGGGTCGCCCGGGGCAGACGCGGTGGTAAACTGGCCGCTCACGAACACGAGCCATGGCATCCGACTACCTCAAGACAGTGACCATCACCTCCGGCAGGAAGCCATTCAGCTTGCTGGCAGGTGGCAGCCTTCCTGAAGTCACCATTGCCTACGAGACCTGGGGCGAGCTCTCCCCTGCTCGCGACAATCTGATCATGATCGCCACCGGACTGTCGGCAAGTTCCCATGTAGCCCGGCATGCTCCCACAGATGAGCCCGGCTGGTGGGAAGCCATGGTCGGGCCCGGCCACCCCATCGACACCAATCGCTACTTCGTCGTCTGCACCAACGTCCTGGGGGGGTGTTTCGGCTCCACCGGGCCCACCTCCGTCAATCCCGCCAGCGGTTCTGCGTACGGCGTGGATTTTCCCGTGATCCATGTGGAAGACATGGTCGAGGCCCAGACCGGGGTCCTGGACCATCTGGGTGTGGAGCGGGCGTTCACGGTGATCGGGGCGTCGCTGGGTGGGATGCTGGCCTTCCAGTGGGGAGCCCAGGAGCCTGCGCGCGTGCAGTCGATCTGCGCTATCGCCGCCCCCGGGCGCGCCTATGCATTCTCCATTGCCTGGCGCGCGGTGCAGCGCAGGGTGGTCACCGCGGATCCGGCCTTCAAGGGTGGGCGGTACGAACCGGGTCGCGGCCCCGTGGCGGGACTCAACCATGCTCGGGCCATCGGTATTCTCTCCTACCGATCCGCCGAGGAGTTTGACCGGCGATTCGGCCGTGACTGGGATGAAGAGGCCGGGTGCTTCGCGGTGGAATCCTACATGCAGTACAACGCCGCCAAGTTCGGCACCCGGTTCGACGCCAACTCCTATCTGACCATCGCCCGCAGCATGGATTTTTTCGACCTGGGGCGGGGCGCCGCGAGCTATGAAGAAGGGGTGGCACGCATCAGGCCTCCCGCGCTTGTGGTGGGATTCACCTCCGACCTGCTTTTTCCCCTCTCCCAGCCGCGGGAGGTCGCGGAGATTCTGCGCCGGGAAGGACGTCCCGTGCGCTATGAAGAGTTCGAGACCGTTCACGGCCATGACACTTTTCTTATTGAGATCGATCGCCTGGGGGCGCTGCTGACCGAGTTCTTCGCCAGTGTGTCGTCCTGTGGACTCGCTTGAGAGTCAGGCCTCTGCTTTGCAGGCAAGACCGGGGGGGTCTTCTTTGAGGATCTCAAGAAAGACCCGGACACACTCGGGGTCGAACTGCATGCCGGCAAACTTGCTGAACTGGTCGATGGCCAGATCCAGCGGCTTGGCGCTTCGGTACGGCCGGTCGGAGGTGATGGCGTCGAAGGTATCGGCGATGAGAGTGATGCGGGCTTCCACCGGAATCTTTTCCGCCTTCAGGCCGTCGGGATAGCCCTTGCCATCCCAGCGTTCATGATGGTACTTGACCGAAGGGATATAGCGCCGCAGGGGCTCCACCGGCTCCAGGATCTGGGCGCCAATCACCGGATGCATCTGCATCAGCTTGATCTCATCTTCCGTCATCCGCCCGGGCTTGAGGAGAACCGCCTCCGGGACACCTATTTTGCCGATATCATGCATCAGAGCGCCGTCACGGACGTCCTCACATATTTCCCGTGACAGGCCCATGCGCCGGGCGAGCAGGTACGCAAACCGGCTGACCCGGCCCGAATGGCCGGCCGTATAAGCGTCCTTGGCGTCCAGGGCCTTGGCCAGGGCCTGGATGGTCTGCAGGTAGGACTGCTCGATCTCCGTATGAGCTTGACGCAGAGACCCAAGCATCTCCAGAAGCTGCACGTTACGACCACGGAGAGCAACCAGGAGGTCTTCATTGTCGGCCCGCAGGCGGCACAGGCGAAGCAAGGACTCGATGGTGAGCCGGAAGTCTTCCTTGCTCACCGGTTGCCGCAGGCACCTATCCAGGTCCGAGGTGTTGATGCTGTACACGGCGGCATCGTCTTCATCGCCGCTGGTCAGGAGAATCTTGCGCACATGGGGAAAGCGCTGATTGACAATCTCCAGGAAGCGATAACCGGGGAAATCGGATGCTCCCATATCCGAGATGACGATATCCACCTGGTCCCCCTGGCTTTCCAGATCGTGAATGATCTCCAGGCCACGGGTGGGCGAATCAACCGGCAGGATGCGATATTCCGCCGGAGCAATGGCCTCCAGGTCGATCCTCAGATCTTCCAGCACGGAGCGATCCCTGTGGACGCACAGGATGAATCGTTGCGGATCCTGAGCATTCCGGTCATCATAGATACGCTTTGCCATCGATTCGCCTCGAATGACATCTCGGCCCCGCAGAGCAGGGCCGCTTCATGCAAGATAGGTCCCACCCCCATATTCTGCCAGCGCCACAAAAATTGACGGCGGTGCAGCCGCGCCCTAGAATTCAGCGCCCAAGTTATTGGTAATTCATGTACTTCCTCTATAAAACCCTGACATGGCTGGCGCTGGCGGGGGCTCCTTTCTACGCCGCGGGCAGCCTGTTGCGCCACCCCAGGGGCTGGCGCGTGGTGTCCGAGCGGCTTGGCCTCCCCGCGCAGGTGCTGGTGGAGAGAGGGCGGGGCGGCATCTGGATCCAGGCCGCGTCCGTGGGTGAACTCCAGATTGCCAGCCTTCTGGCCCGCCGCCTGGAGAACCATGGGCAGGTGGCCGCTCCCATCAACATCTCAGTCACCACAACAACCGCCCGGCGCCTGCTCCTGCAGGCACCCCCCGCCACCGGTGCCGCCTTCACCTTTCCCCTGGATCTCCCACCGGTGGTGGCGCGCGTGGTGCGCCGGCTTCGGCCGGCCCTGTTCGTGGCCGTGGAGACGGAGATATGGCCCAACCTGTTCCACCGGCTGCGCTGCCAGGCGGTTCCCATCGCGCTGGTCAACGGGCGCATCAGCGACCGCGGCCTGCAGCGTTACCGGCTTTTCCCCGGCCTGATGGGACATGCTCTCGGAGCGGTCCACCTGGTCTGCGCCCGCACTCAGGAAGACGCGCGGCGCTTCTCCGAGTTGGGAGTCCCCGCTGCCCGCATCCAGGTCACCGGCGATCTGAAAATGGATCGCCCGGCGCCGCAAGCCGCAGCCGTGGCCGCCGAGCTGCAACCCTGGTTGACCGGACGGCGCGTCCTGGTGGCCGGCTCCACCCACGCCGGGGAAGAAGACGCGGCGCTGGCAGCCGGTCGCCTCGCGTCAGCCGCCGGCGCTCCTTGCACCGTGGTCCTGGCGCCACGCCATCTGGACCGGGTCGGCGAGGTGGCGCGCCTTCTGGAGCAAGCGGGCGTTCCCTGGTGCCGGCGCAGCCGCATGACCGTCTCGCCGCCACCGGCGGATCCCCTGCGGGTCGTCCTCCTGGACACCCACGGTGAGCTGGCCGGCCTTTACGCGGCCGCGCATGTGGCCCTGCTGGGAGGTACCCTGGTCCCGGTCGGCGGGCACAACCCGCTGGAAGCCGCGGCAGCCGGTGTGCCCCAGATCAGCGGCCCGCAGCGCGCGAACGTCCGGGACATCACGGCCAGCCTGGAGAAGTCGGGAGCCCTTCTCGCCGCCGCCGATGGCGGCGAGGCGGCTCGATTGATGGCGGCACTGCTTGGCGACAGCGAGCAGGCAACTGCCAGGGGCCTGCAGGGAAGACGGCTTCTCGATGGGCAGCGTGGGGCCCTGGAGCGCACCGTACAGGCACTGACCGCCATACTGCCCACCGGGGGAGGCCGGAGATGATGGCTGCACCTTGCGCGCCGGGAGTCGGGGACCAGCCCTTGCTGGTACCCCTGGGGTGGCTCTTCGGCAGCGTTGTACGCCTGCGCAACAGCGCGTATGACCGGGGGCTTCTCGCCGTCAGGCACCTGCCGGTGCCGGTGGTTTCGGTCGGGAATCTGATGGTGGGTGGCACCGGTAAGACGCCGCTGGTGGCAGCCCTGGCACGCCGACTGGCGGCACGCGGCCGGCGGCCGGCCGTGGTCCTGCGCGGCTACGCTGGCCGGAACGCGCGCCGGCCGGGTGGACCTGCCCTGGTGGTGTCCGAGGGGAAATCAGGACACCTTCTGGCGAATGTGGACCAGGCCGGCGATGAGGCGCTGCTCCTGGCCACAAGCCTTCCCAGCGTGCCGGTGGTGGTGAGCGCACGGCGTTATCACGGCGGCATGCAGGCCATCACCACCTGTGGGGCCGACCTGGTGATCCTGGATGACGGCTTTCAACATCGCGCCCTGCACCGGGATCTGGACCTGGTTGCCCTTGATGCAACCGCCCCTCTGGGCAACGGCCGTCTTCTGCCCGCCGGTCTGCTGCGGGAGCCCTCCCTTTCTCTGCGCCGCGCTGATGCCCTGATCCTCACCCGTGCCTCTGACGACGACCTGTACAAGCAAGCTTCGGCAACCCTTGGCCGCCTGGCCCCCGGCATCAGGATCTTCCGGGCCCGGCACCGGGCCACCGGCCTGCGTCTGGTTTCAGCCGACACTACGCCCCCTTCTCTGGCCGATCTGAACGGGATGCCCGTGGCCGCCTTCGCCGGCCTTGCCCGGCCCGGTGCCCTGCGGGATACACTGACCAGCCTCGGTGCCCGCGTGGTTCAATTCACTCCGCTGGCGGATCACCACCCGTTCGGCCCGGGAGAAGTTGAAGGACTGGTGGATGCCGGCGTGCAGGCGGGTGCCCGTCTGGTGCTCACCACCGCCAAAGATGCGGTCCGCATGCAGCCGGGGGCACAGCATCCCCAGCTGGCCGTCCTGGAGATCGACATGGCCATCGAGCGGATGGACAGCCTGGTGGAGCAGATCCTGGCCCTCGCCTCTCCCGGCCCTCCCCCGCAGGGGCCTCGTGGCGATGAGGGGCGCCGATGAAGTCGGCGCCGGCCATCCTGGTGCAGGCCCTCGGGGCCGTGGCCCGGCGTTGCCCCCACGCCTGGTCACTGGCCGCCGGCCGCCGCATGGGCGGCCTCATGTCCCGGGTGGTGCGATCCCGCCGGCGCCGCGTCCTCGCCAACCTGGAACTGGCCCTGAGTCAGAGCCTGACCCCTGCGCAGCGCCACCAGATCATGCGGCAGGTCTTTCAGATATTCGGTCAGACCCTGGTGGAGACCCTCATGCTGCCGAAGATGGTCCGCCAGGGGCTCGATCGATACGTGCAAATAGAGGGGTGGGAACACCTGGAGAAGGCAGTGCAGGCGGGCCGAGGTGCCATCGTCTTCACCGGTCACTTCGGCAACTGGGAGATGGTCGCCCTGGCCCAGGGCGCCCGTGGCATTCCCATGGATGTGGTGGGACGCCCACCCGCCGACGCCCACCTGGCGCAACATCTGAGCGTGACCCGGACTCTCACCGGGAACCGGGACATCTCCAAGTACGAAGCTGCCCGGCCCATGCTGCGCAGCCTGCGGGAAGGACGCACCGTGGGCCTCGTCATCGATCAGAATGTGGGCGGCGACCACGGGATCTTCGTCCCGTTCTTCGGGCGGCCGGCTTCCACCACCCCGGCCCTGGCGATCCTGGCTCTCAAAACAGGCGCGCCGCTGGTGCCCGTGTTCGACTACCCGAAAGATGGCCGTCATCACATCATCTACGACCCTCCCCTGGAGGACATGCCCCGCGGCCGTGGCCGCGCCGACATTCATGCCCTGACCGCCCGCGTGACGAGTATTATTGAAGAGAAGGTGCGCCGGCGTCCCGACCTCTGGTTATGGATGCACAACCGCTGGCGCTCCCGCCCTCCAGGTGAGACCACGAACCCAGATGAGACTTCGCAACCAACGGAGCCCAAGTGAGACCCGCATTCTTCCTGGACCGTGACGGAACCGTCACCCGCGAAGTCGGCTACGTCAATCACACCAGCCGCCTGGAACTGCTGCCTCGTTCCGCCCAGGCCATTCGCATGGCGCGGGCGGCAGGCTACATCTGCGTCCTGGTCACCAATCAGGCCGGCGTCGCACGCGGCTATTTCCCCGAATCGATGATTGCGGAGGTCCACGAACGGCTGGCGCAACTGCTGGCGGCCGAGGAAACCCGCCTGGACGGGATCTATTACTGTCCTCACCATCCCAGCGCCGGAGAGCCTCCCTACCGCTCCGACTGCGAGTGCAGAAAACCCCGCCCGGGCATGCTTCTCACCGCCGCCCGGGACCTGGAGATTGACATGGCTGCCAGTATCATGGTGGGCGATAAGATTTCTGACGTGGAGCTGGGTCAGAGCCAGGGAGCCCGGGGGATCCTCGTACGCACCGGCTACGGCCGTGGCGAGGAGGCGCACCAGCGCCAGGGCTGGACCACCACACCGGACCATGTGGCCGATGACCTTCTGGATGCCGTCACCTGGGTCCTGGAGGTGGACGACCCGCGGCGTGCCGAAGGAGATCATGCATGAGCGGGGCCGTCGATCTGCGCCGTCGCCTGCTGGAGATTGTGGACCGCTTTCCTTTGGTGCGACTCGCCGTGTGGGGCGATTTCGTTGTCGATGAGTTCCTCCTGGGCCAGGTCAACCGGATCTCACGGGAAGCCCCTGTCCTCATCCTCGACTACCTGGAAGATCAGCGCGTCCCCGGCGGTGCTGCCAATACCGCCGCCAACATCGCCGCCCTGGATGCCACGCCGATGCCGGTGGGCGTGGTCGGCGACGATGCCGCAGGCCACGCTCTCCTGGACATCATGGCCCGCCAGGGCATGGACGTCGGCGGTGTGCTGGTGCGACCCGAGTTGACTACTCCCACCAAGACCCGTATCTCCGGCGCCGGCTTGCATACGACGCGCCAGCAGATCGTGCGCATCGATCGCGGCACGCCTCACACCCTGGCTCCCTCCCTGCGCCGCAAGCTTGCGGGCACGGCCGGGGAGATCGCCCGTGACTGCGCCGGCCTGGTTGTGGGCGACTATGGATACGAGAGTGTGGATCCGGCGGCCGTGCGCCGCCTGGCCCGGGATCTGAGCCCGCGCCTGGTGGCGGTCGATTCCCGCTGGCGACTCTTGAAATTCCGTGGCGCCACAGCTCTCACACCCAACGAACCGGAGGTTCAGGCGGCGCTGGATATCTCGCTGGAGCAATCGGGAGACGACCGTCTGCCCGCGGCCGGAGTTGAACTGCTCAAGCGTCTGGACTGCGCGTCACTGGTCATCACCCGAGGCAGGAAGGGGATGGCCGTCTTCACCCGCCGCCGTCACAAACCGCTGCTCATCCCGGTCTACGGCACCGACGAGGTGGCCGATGTCACCGGCGCCGGTGACACCGTCATGGCCGTCTATGCCCTGGCCCTGGCGGCCGCTGCCCGTCCCCATGAAGCCGCCCACCTGGCCAACTTCGCCGGCGGCCTGGTGGTCATGAAGCAGGGCACCGCCACCATCAGCCGGCGTGAACTGCGCCGGGCCATCCGGAGTCTGAGGTGAGTTCGCCTGCCCCGGCCCCGGTGGTGGATCTCGACGCGGCCGCGGGCCTGGTCGCCAGGGTCCGCGAAGGCGGTGGCAGCATCGTGCTCGCCAACGGTGCCTTCGACCCGCTCCACGTGGGGCACCTGCGCTATCTGAGCGAGGCAAGAGAGCTGGCTGACTTCCTCGTGGTGGCGGTCAACGACGATGCCGGCGTGCGTCGTCTCAAGGGTGAAGGGCGCCCGGCTGTGCCGGAGGATGAGCGCGTGGAAATTCTGGCCGGCCTGCGTTGCGTGGATGCCGTCGTGCTCTTCCATGAGGAAACGGTCACGGCCGTGCTGAACCGGCTGCGCCCGGAGATCCATGCCAAGGGCACGGATTACACACCCGAGACCGTGCCTGAGCGTGACATCGTGGCCGGGTACGGCGGGCGCACGGTGATCACCGGCGACCCCAAGGATCACCACAGCAGTGACTTTCTGAAGCGCTTTCCACGCGGCTGAATTCTATGCTGCATTCAGGCGAACGCCTGATGCGGCGCCAGGAATTGAGCCTGCAACCGTTGGGTTATGAGCCCGTTTCACCCGACGGCGCCGGCAGGGCGTTTCCCATCTGCTCGACCCTGCAGCCGAGATGCAGACTGGCGGTGCAACTCTGTAGCCAGTTATCCTGCCCTGGTTGAGGGTCACATGGGCCAAGATGCCGTTTCATCTGGCCCAGGAGCCGTGCCGCGCCACCTGTCTGGCCGGTGTCCAGCATATCCTCAATGGACTGCGCATGGATTAGCATGGCCTGGCGGTGACCCTGCCGAACGAAGGCATCCTCCGGCAGCGATTGGATGACCTCAAGCAGGGTTCTTGCTTCCGCCGTAGTTCGCCGGCCAAAGAGTACGTAGGCATCACCCGCCCAGCCTCGGGTGTCATTGAGTCCATCCCCACGTAGTGCAATAAAAATCACGTCATCCACACCATCCCCGTTTACATCGCCCGCACCCGTGCCCCAGCCCAGATAGTCGCTCTTTGACAGGCTCTGAACTAAGTTCCCGGGGGTGCCGGAGGATCTACCACTTCTGCTTGTGGCAATCCTGGAGGGCCCGCACCACCAGTTCCTCACCCTGCAGCGCCTTGATGCCGGCCACCGAGGCGGCGGCACCCGACAGGGTCGTGATCACGGGGACACCATAGGTGTAGGCACTCTGGCGCAGGGTCTGCTCGTCCAGGTAGGACTCGCGTCCCAGGGGTGTATTGATCATCATGGCAATCTCGCCGTTCTTGATGCGATCCACGATATTGGGGCGCCCCTCGTTGACCTTAAACACCTTTTCAACATCCAACCCCGCCCGGCGGAGATGCTCCCCCGTGCCACCGGTCGCCACCAGCCGGAAACCCCTTTCCAGGAGGCCACGCGCGATGGGAACAACGCTGTCCTTGTCATTATCGTTGACCGATAAGAAGACATTACCCTCGGTGGGCAGGGGCGAGCCGGCACTCATCTGGGCCTTGGCAAAGGCGCCACCGAACGAATCGGAGATGCCCATGACCTCGCCGGTGGATTTCATCTCGGGTCCCAGAACCGGGTCGTCGCCGCTGAAACGCGTGAACGGGAAAACCGCCTCCTTGACGAAATAGCCGTTGAGTACCGTAGCCTTCACCCCCAGATCGGCCAGGCTCTCTCCCACCATCACCCGGGCAGCCAGCCGGGCCACCTGCAGGCCCGTGGCCTTGGAGACAAACGGCACGGTCCGGGAAGCCCTGGGGTTCACCTCCAGCACATAGACCACATCGTCCTTGATGGCGTACTGGATATTGAGAAGGCCCTTGACCTCGAGAGCCAGCGCCAGGCGGCGGGTATGGTCCCGGATGGTCTGCAGGTGCTCTTCGGCGATGAGATACGGCGGCAGCACGCAGGCTGAATCTCCCGAGTGGATTCCGGCCTCTTCAATGTGCTGCATGATGCCGGCGATGAGAATCTCGCTGCCGTCGCAGATGGCATCCACGTCCACTTCGAAGGCATCTTCCAGGAAGCGGTCGATGAGAATGGGATGATCCGCCGCCGCCTTGGCCGCGATGAGGATGTACTTCTCCAGGGTTTCCGGATCATAAACGATGGCCATGGCGCGGCCTCCCAGGACGTAGGAAGGCCGCACCAGCACCGGGTACCCGATGCGTTCGGCCACCACCCGGGCCTCGTCATAGGACCTGGCGGTGCCCGACTCGGGCTTGGGAATATCAAGATCCTCGAGGAGCTTCTCGAAGCGCTGGCGGTCTTCGGCCAGGTCGATCATCTCGGGCGAAGTCCCCAGGATGGGGACGCCGGCCTGATGCAGGCCCATGGCCAGTTTCAGAGGCGTCTGCCCGCCGTACTGGACGATAACACCTTCAGGTTTCTCCCGTTCGACGATATTGAGAACATCTTCCATGGTCAGGGGCTCGAAGTAAAGTCTGTCCGAGGTGTCATAGTCGGTGGACACGGTCTCCGGGTTGCAGTTGACCATGATGGTCTCGAACCCCCGCTCGCTGAGAGCGTACGCAGCCTGGCAGCAGCAGTAATCGAACTCGATCCCCTGGCCGATCCGGTTCGGGCCGCCGCCCAGGATCATGATTTTTCTCTCCTGGGTCGGGCTGCATTCGTCCTCTTCTTCATAACTTGAATAGAGGTAGGGCGTGTGGGCCTCGAACTCGGCCCCACAGGTGTCCACCCGCAGGTAGACCGGTGTGATGCCCCGCTTCTGACGCTCGGACCTGACAGCGTCTTCACGAGAGTTCAGGAGAAAGGCCAGTTGCTTGTCGGAGAACCCCCAGCGCTTGGCCCGCCTCAGGAGATCGTCGGGGACCTCCGCCAGGGCGAAAGCACGCAGGTTGCCCTCCAGGTGAACAAGCTCTTCGATGTTGGCAAGAAACCAGCGGTCGTAATGGGTAACCTCCGCGAGAGCATCCACGGTCATCCCGGCCACCATGGCCTGGCGAATGGCGAAGATACGATTGGGCAGTCCGCCGGCCAGCGCCTCCTTCACTTCTGCTGGAGTCAGATTGTCCCCACCGTCGGCACCCAGGCCGGCTCTGCCAATCTCCATGCTGCGCAGACCTTTTTGCAGCGCTTCCTTGAAGGTTCGACCTATGGCCATGGCTTCGCCCACCGAGCGCATCTGGGTGCCCAGGCGGCGATCGGTCTTGGGAAATTTCTCAAAATCGAAACGCGGAATCTTGACCACGCAATAATCGATGGTCGGCTCGAAAGAGGCCGGCGTCTCACGGGTAATATCGTTGGGAATCTCATCCAGCGTGTATCCCACGGCCAGCTTGGCCGCGATCTTCGCAATGGGGAACCCGGTAGCCTTGGAGGCCAGGGCCGATGAACGAGACACCCGCGGATTCATTTCGATGATCATGACCTGCCCATCATCGGGGTTGACAGCGAACTGGATGTTGGAGCCACCGGTTTCCACACCCACCTCACGCATGATGCGCAGCGAGGCATCGCGCAAACGCTGGTATTCGCGGTCGGTCAGGGTCTGGGCCGGCGCCACCGTGATGGAATCACCTGTGTGGATGCCCATGGGATCCAGGTTCTCGATGGAACAGATGATCACCACATTGTCAGCCTGGTCCCGCATCACCTCCAGCTCGAATTCTTTCCAGCCGATGAGGGATTCTTCCACCAGGACTTCACCACTGATGGAGAGGTTCAGGCCCTGCTGGACGATCTCGCGAAACTCCTCGATGTTATAAGCGATGCCACCGCCTGCTCCGCCCAGGGTATAGGAGGGGCGCAAGATAAGCGGAAAGGGGCAAGTCGCAGCGAACTCCTCCGCCTCCTGCAGGGAATGGACCGCGGCGCTGTGGGGCACCGACAAGCCAATCCGTTCCATGGCCTCCTTGAAGAGGTGCCGCTCTTCGCAGACCTGCATGGAACGCAGCTTTGCCCCGATGAGTTCGACGCCATAGCGTTCCAGGATTCCATCTTGGGCGAGTTTCACCGCCAGGTTCAGAGCTGTCTGCCCTCCCACGGTGGGGAGCAGCGCGTCGGGGCGCTCGGCGGCGATGATGCGCTCAAGGACCTCCGGCACCAGCGGCTCGATGTAGGTCCGGTCGGCCATCTCCGGGTCGGTCATGATAGTGGCCGGATTGGAATTGGCCAGGATGACGCGGTAACCCTCCTGGCGGAGGGCCTTGCACGCCTGAACACCCGAATAGTCGAACTCGCAGGCCTGGCCAATGACAATGGGGCCGGACCCGAGGATGAGAATCGATTTTAGGTCATCCCGCCTGGGCATCTACGGTCCTTGGGAGTAAAAAGAAAGGGAGCCCATGCTCCCTTTCTTTTCTTCGCAATTTCTAGTCGTAATCTGTCAGGATTGAGCTTCAGTAGTCTTTTTGTCATCAGCCTTTTCTTCAGCCTTTCCGGCCAGTTCCACCGGGGCAGCATCCACCAGTTCAACCATGGCCATGTCGGCCGTATCTCCGGGGCGATATCCCAGATGATAGAGGCGAATGTACCCCCCGGGACGATCGACATAGCGCGGACCCAGGGTTTCAAAGAGCTTTTTCAGAGCGGCCTTATCCCTGATATCACGAGCCACGTTACGCCGAGCATGAAGCGTATCCCGCCTCGAGACGGTGATCAGCTTCTCGGCGAAAGGGCGCATCTCCTTGGCCTTCATGAGGGTCGTGGTAATACGCTCGTGAGTGAACAGCGCTGTTGAGAGATTTCTCAACGTCGCCACCCGATGAGCGGTGGTTCTTCCCAGCTTACGTCCCTTGACCCTGTGTCGCATTGTTCTTTCTCCGCCGTATGCTGCTGCCTGCCTATTCGGCCGGCGACGAGTATCTGCGCAGGTCCTCGGGCTTCATGCCCAGGGACAAGCCCATCTCCGAGAGAATCTCCTTGATCTCGACGAGCGACTTGCGACCGAAATTCTTGGTCTTGAGCATTTCCTGTTCGCTCTTCTGTACAAGGTCGGCGATGCTTGAGATGTTTGCATTTTTCAGGCAATTGTACGACCGCACGGAGAGTTCCATTTCATCCACCGAGCGATTCAGGTTCTCGTGCAGAACCTGCTCTTCGCCGGACAAACCGTCGTCCAGATCGTCACTGGATTCTTCGAAGTTGATGAAGATGGACAGGTGGTTCTGGATCAACTTGGACGCCAAGGCGACTGCATCCTGGGGCGCCACCGAACCATCGGTCCACACCTCCATGGTGAGTTTGTCGTAATCGGTGGTCTGACCGAGACGAGCGTCCTCAACCTTGTAGTTGACCCGACGCACCGGTGAATGGGCTGAATCAACCGGGATATACCCGATGGAGAGGTCCTCATCAAAATTGCGATCAGCCGGCACATAACCGCGTCCACCCTTGACCCGCAACTCCATCTCCAGGCGGCCTTCCTCGCCGAGAGTGGCAATATGAATATCCGGGTCCAGGATCTCGACATTCTGGTTCACCTCGATGTCCTTGGAGGTGATGGTGCAAGCCCCTTTGGCGGAGACCCGAATCGTCTCCGGGTGATCCACATGGGACTTCATGGGGATCTGCTTCAGGTTCAAGATGATATCGGTGGTGTCTTCCACCACGCCGGGCAACGAACTGAACTCGTGCAGGACTCCTTCAATCCGCACGGCAGTGACCGCTGTGCCCTCGATGGAGGATAGAAGAACCCTCCTCAAGGCATGACCGATAGTTGTACCAAAGCCCCGCTCAAAGGGCTGAGCATAAAAGAGGCCGTATGTCGGCGACAAGGTCGTCGTGTCACACTCCAGGCGCTTGGGCCGCTGGAAACCTTTCCACAACATGAGTCGAATGTCCTCCTCAGTCCTTACTGCGCTACTTGGAGTACAGCTCAACGATGAGCTGTTCGCTTATGGGAAGAAGGATTTCTTCCCGGGTAGGCAGATTCAGAACCCGCCCCTTGAACGCCTCTGCATTCAGCTCCAGCCAGGCTGGAACACCCCGGCCCATGGCCGTCTCAATGGACAGGCGAATAAATTCATTTTTCCTGCTTTTTTCGCGTACAGCAACCTCATCGCCCTTTTGCACCAGATACGACGGGATATCCACCTTGCGTCCGTTGACAGTGATGTTGCCGTTGGCCACCATCTGACGGGCGTGGGCTCTGCTGGCTGCAAAACCGATGCGATGCACGACGTTGTCCAGGCGTTGTTCCAGGAACTGGAGCAGTGTCTCACCTGTAATGCCCTTGCGCCGCGCCGCCTTCTTGAAATAATTCCGGAACTGGCGTTCCAGAACACCGTAGATGCGCTTGACCTTCTGCTTCTCACGCAACTGGGTCCCGTAGCCGGTCACCTTGGTCCGGCGGCGTCCGTGCTGGCCCGGGGCATAACCACGGCGCTCGATGGCGCATTTTTCTTTGAAGCAGCGATCGCCCTTGAGGAAGAGCTTCATCCCTTCCCTTCGGCACAAACGGCAGACCGGTCCGCGGGTAGTTGCCATTTCCAGACCTCCTCAGACCCGCCGTCGCTTGGGCGGACGGCAACCATTATGGGGGATCGGCGTGATGTCCTTGATGGATTTCACCTCGATACCGACAACCTGCAGAGCCCTGATGGCCGACTCACGTCCCGATCCCGGGCCCTTCACCTTGACGTCCACGGAACGCACACCATGCTCCTTGGCCCCATTACCCGCAGCCTGAGAGACCAGCGTTGCTGCAAACGGCGTTCCCTTGCGGGATCCCTTGAATCCCACAGTGCCTCCCGACGCCCACGCGAGAACATTGCCTTCGGGATCGCAGATACTGACAATCGTATTATTGAACGAGGCATGCACATTGGCGACGCCGTGGGGAATGTTCTTCTTGACTCCCCTGCTTTTTTTCTTGACCGTAGGTTTGGCCATAAAGATCTATCCCTATCCCTTCTTGCCTGTGGCCTTTTTCTTCCCGGCAATGGCTCGCCGCGGCCCCTTCTTGGTACGCGCGTTGGTGTGTGTTCTCTGGCCGCGAACCGGCAGGCTCCGCCGGTGGCGCAGGCCACGATAAGACCCGATATCCATGAGGCGCTTGATATCCATGGCCACATTCTTGCGGAGGTCGCCCTCCACCTGACCCTCATCCTGAATGACGCGGCGGATCTTTGCCACCTCGTCCTCGGAGAGGTCCTTGACCTTGATACCGGCCTCGACCTTGGCCTTGCCCATGATCTCCAGGGCTTTGGTACGGCCGATCCCGAAGATATAGGTCAGGGCAAACTCAGTCCTCTTGCCCTGGGGTAGATCCACTCCTGCGATGCGCGCCACCGCGAGCCTCCTAACCCTGACGCTGTTTATGCTTGGGAATTACACAAATCACCCGGACGACACCTCGCCGCCGGATGATTTTGCACTTGTCACACATCCGTTTTACTGAAGCACGAACTTTCATACTAGCACCTTCCAACGGCCGTCAGCGACCGTTTCCCTATTTGTATCGGTAGACGATCCGTCCCCGAGTCAGGTCGTAAGGTGACAACTCGACCAGAACCCTGTCCCCGGGCAGAATACGGATGAAATGCTTGCGCATTTTACCTGAAATGTGGGCCAATATCTTGTGTTTATTGTCCATCTCGACCCTGAACATGGCGTTAGGCAGCGGCTCCAGGACCGTTGCTTCCACCTGGATGGCCTCTTCTTTCTCGCTCAAGAGACTCCTCCCCCACCACCTGCAGCAAGGACAACATCCCGCCGGGGCAGATCGAGAAGGATCTCTCCCCGCTGCGCCCCCGAACCCAGTACCCAGGGCCCCTCGGACGTGATGGCTACGGAGCGCTCAAAATGGGCCGACGGCATCCCATCAGCCGTTGTGACTGTCCACTGGTCGGAGCCCAGGCTGACCTCCGCCGTGCCCAGATTCAGCATGGGTTCGATAGCCAGAACCATACCCTCTTCCAGGCGGGTTCCCCGCCCCTGCCGGCCGTAATTGGGCAGGCTGGGGCTCTCGTGCAACTCGCGACCGATGCCATGGCCGACGTATTCCCGGACCACCCCCCAGCCCCGGCTCTCGGCATGGCTCTGGACCGCGTGTCCCACATCTCCCAGTCGCCGGCCGGGGCGCATCTGCTCGATGCCCAGGCGCAACGCTTCGCGGGTGCCCTGGACCAGTGCCGCAACCTCAGGCGAGGTTTCCCCCACGACGAAGGTCTCGGCGCCATCACCATGGAATCCCTCCAGGTGAACGCCGAAATCGATGCTGACGATATCCCCCAGTTCTAAAGTGCGCGCCACGGGGATGCCATGAACCACCTGGTCGTTGATGGACACACAGAGGGTCGATGGGAATCCCTGGTAGCCCTTGAATGACGCCCTGGCGCCTGCGTCGTGGGTGCGCTCGGCGGCGTGGGCATCCAGGTCGTCGACCTGGCACCCTGGGCGAATCATCTGAGAGAGTTCCGCCATGACA
>JAPUKF010000298.1 GCA_027295805.1 Acidobacteriota bacterium
CGACGCGGATGCCGGTCTCGTACTGATCGCACAGTTTCTGGAGCTGCATCTGAGCCGTCAGCGCCAGTTCGGTGCGGCCCACGGTGAGGACCTCGTTGATGGTGCGATCCCCCACCAGCTCTCGCATGACGGCCTGGGACATGTACCGGAACGTCTCGGTCACGTCCCGCACCCGGAAGAGGAAATCGTACGGCTTGACGATCCGGTACTGGATCGTCCATTCCACCACGGCGACATTCAGATCACCGGTGAGCATGAGCGACTCGGAGTCGAAGTTGCTCTGCGAATAGCGGGTATTGACGCCCGCCTGCAGGGTGCGAAAGCCAAACTCCTCCTTGAGCTGCCGCTGGGTCTCCACGATGTAGACCTTTTCCAGCCCGAATGGAAGCTTGAGGTGAAGTCCCGGCGGAACTTCACGGTTGATGGCCCCGAAGCGCAGCACCACGGCCACGCTCTCCGGACCTACCTGGAACCAGCTCGTCAATACCACCAGGATGACCGCCGCAACAACGCCGATGCGTAGGAGCGACCGGGGATTGACTCCCTTCATCTGGGGCATGCGGATCTGGCTCAGGTTAAAAGGCGTCGGATCCGACACGTCACACCTCCCCGCCGACGGCATGCCGGCAGCGGCATGATAGCCCTTCCGGCTACCTGCGGCAGTGCCGCCGGTCACCGACCTCTCGGGGCGTGCTATAGCCTTCGCCCATGAGCCCACCCCCCTGGCAGACCGGTGACCGGCTGATGCACCGCCTGAACCCCGACCTGGGCCCCGGCCGGGTCACGGCGGTGAACGGGCGCACCCTCTCGGTGGTCTTTCCGTTCGCCGGCACCAGCCTGAGCCTCATCGATGACCCGGCGGCGCTGGCACCTCTTGTGCTGCGCCCCGGACAGCGCGTTGTGGTGGAAGGTGACGGCAGCCGCGGCCGCCTGGAGAAAGAATGCGACGACGGCCAGTGGCAGATGGAGGACGGCCGCATCCTGCCGGCGGCTTCCCTGTGGCCGGTGGCGGTGGGCATCTCACCGCTGGAGCGACTGGCGGCCGGAGACATCGACGACGTGGAGGATTTTGCCAATCGCCTTGACGCTCTGCTCCTCACGCGCATCCGCGAAGCCCGTGGCCTGGGGTCCTTTCTGGGCGGGCGCATCCGGCTCTTTCCCCACCAGCTCTACGCCGCCGAACAGGCCACCCGGGCCGACCCGGTGCGCTGGCTCCTGGCCGACGAGGTCGGGCTGGGCAAGACGGTTGAAGCCTGCCTGGTCCTCAATCGACTCCTGCACACCGGCCGGGCCGAGCGGGTGCTGGTGGTGGCGCCCGGCACCCTCACGGTGCAGTGGCTGGGGGAACTGTGGCGCAAGTACCACCAGGTGTTCGTCCTGCTGGATGACGACCGCCTGCAGGATGTGGCCCGGGAGTACGGCTCGGACTTCAACCCGTTCGATGCCTACCGGCGGGTCGTGGTCAGCCTCGAGAACCTGGTCGCCAACCCGCGCCTCAGTGAACAGGCGGTGGCCGCGGGCATCGATCTGCTGGTGGTGGATGAAGCCCATCATCTGCGCCGGCCCCGGGGGCACCCCGGCAACCCGTCCTGGCGGGCCGTGGCCCCCATGGCCGCCCAGAACAATCATGTTCTGCTGCTCACGGCAACGCCCCTGGAGGAAGACGCCCACGGCTTCCTGCGCCTGATCCAGCTCCTGCGCCCGGAAGCCTTCCCCGGTGATTTCGATGCCGCCGAGCGTCTGGCCTCGGGGCTGCCCCTGCCGCCTTGCACCACCTCAACCCGCCGCGCCGATATCGGCGGATTTCCACCGCGCCGCCATCTGCCGGTGAGCGTGAACGACCCGGCCGGCTGGGCGGCCCTGGATGCTCTGGTGGAGTCTCAGCGTCGCCTCCCTGTCCGGGCCGGCGGCCTGGGGCGCAAGGCCGAGCGCGTGCGCCGGGCCCTGTCATCCCCGGCGGCTCTGGCGGCGGTGCTCACCGACCTTGACCAGGATCTGCGTGCGGCCTGCGCCCACGCCGGCGAGAACGACCCGAGGGCACACTGGCTGGCCGGCCGGGCCCAGGAGTGGAAAGAGGCCGGCGAGAAGACGCTGGTGTTCGTGGCCGACCGGGAAACCCTCATCGCCCTGAAGCGCACGCTGGAAACAGTCGGGCGGGTCCGCGTGGGCGTGTTTCACGAAGACCTGGCGCCGGGCCAGCGGGACATCGAAGTCGCTCAGTTTCGCATGGGCAGCAGCCTCTCCCTGATGATCTCCACCGAGTGCGGCGGCGAAGGACGCAATTTTGAATTCTGCCGCCGGCTGGTGTTGTTCGACCTGCCATGGAACCCGGTGCTGGTGGAGCAACGCATCGGCCGCCTGGATCGCATCGGCCGGGACCGGGACGTGGAGATTGTCACTTTCCGGCCTCCGGCCGGACTGGCGGCGGCCATCGCCAGCCTCTACGAGGAGCTGGGCCTGTACGCCGAGCCCATGGGCGGCCTGGATCGGGAGCTGACACGAGTCGAGGAAGGGATTCGCGCCGCCGCCCTGGCGCCGGAAGAAGCGGTGGACGCGGCCCGCTTTCTGCCTCTGGTGCGCGAGGTGCACGCCGCCCGGGCGCGGGTGCGGGACGCCGCCTATCACGAACTGCACCGCGAGCCGTATCGGGCGGATATGGCCGGGTCCATCCTGGCACGGGTTCCGGCCCGGCTTGACGAACTCAACGAGGAAGTCGTCACCGGCGCCTGCCGGCGCCTCGGCTTCGACGCCGAACAGGAGCGCGGCGAGCGGGTCTGGGCCGTGGAGTTCGGCTCCCGCGCCCTGGTGGATCACCTGCCGGGGGTGGCACCCGGCACCCGTTTTCTGGGCACGTTCGACCGGGCCTGCGCAGTGACCCGGGAAGAGCTGGACTATTTCGCTTCGGGCCATCCCCTGGTGGAAGGCGTGCTGGCTGAACTGGAGGACGGGGCCCGCGGGACGGTGGCGTTGCTGGAAATGGACGGGGCCGGCAGCGGCGGGTTCGGCCTTCTGGCGCTCTACCAGGGCGAGGGAGACGAGGATGAGGCCGGGTTTCGCGCCCTGGCAGTCGATGCACAGGGGCGGCCCCGGCCGGAGTGGGCCCGGCGGCTGATATCGCCACCTTTGCGCACCCGGCGAGTGCGACCCGAGACCTGGACGCGGCGCCGGGGCTGGCGTGAACTGGTGGAGAAGATGGCGGCAGCTCTGCCCGGGCACACCGTGCCCGATGCGGTGGTGGCTTTCCGCTTCATCCGCCAGGACGAAGATCCGGCGCCCTGACCCGGACGGCCGCCCGCACGCCGTCAGGCGGTGGCCAGGGGACCATCGAAGTCGGGCAAGGGGAAAGCCTTCTCCAGGCGGCGCCGATCCTCCTCATCCAGGCGCAGACCCACAGCCGCGATGTCAGCCCGGACGTGGTCGGCCCTGGTCGCCTTGGGAATGACCACCACGCCGTCCCGGCCGAGCAGCCAGGCCAGCACGACCTGCTCCTGCGAGACACCGTGACGGGCGGCCGTGTCCACCAGGCCCGGCGGCCGGGACAGACGCCCCTGTTCAAGGGGCGAGTAAGCCATGATGCCCACGCCCCGACGCCGGCACCAGGGCATGAGACGCCGTTCGGGACCCCGGCAGGCAGGGTTGTACAGAATCTGGTTCACCGCCACGTCGCCGCCGCCCGCCACTGCGGCCAGCTCCTCCATGTCGTTCACGTCGAAGTTGCTCACACCGAAGAACCGGATCTTCCCCTGCCGGCGCAAGTCCATGAACGCCGCGAGGGTCTCGGCCAGCGGAAACCGGCCACGCCAGTGCAGAAGATAGAGATCGATCCGATCCGTCCCCAGCCGGCGCAGACTTCCCTCGGCGGCCCGGATGGTGCCGGTCCTGTCGGCATTGTGGGGGAGCACCTTGCTCACCAGGAACAGCTGATCCCGGCGGCCTGCCACCGCTTCGGCCACCATCTCCTCGGCCTGGCCATCCCCGTACATCTCGGCCGTGTCGATCAGGGTCACACCCAGATCCAGGCCCAACCGCAGAGCGGCGACCTCGTCACGGCGCCGGGTGGGATCCTCGCCCATGCGCCAGGTCCCCAGGCCGAAGGCAGGCATGACACACCCGGCGGCGAACTGTCTTGTGGGAATCATTGAACATTCTCCTCCCGAAACGCCGCGGTCTCGGCGATGCCAGCATCGGCGGCGCTCAGTTCACCGGAAAAGGTCGAAAAAAAGCCCAGAAAAGGCTCGATCAGGGCCTCCTGGTCGCTTCTGACTTCAAGCCGCACATCAAGAATATGAAGCGTGGGGTGCACTTCGGCCCTCCTCACGGCACCGTACCCCAGGGCCGTCGGCCCCGCAACCACCCGGCGAAACTGGGACCAGCAGATTGGTGTTGCAAGGAAAAAGGGGAAAGCGTATAGTTCTGGGCATAGCTCGACCAGGTTTTCATCAGTATTGCTGCCGGAAGGCCTCTCGGCTTTTCAGCGGTATGGCGGATTGGAGTGCCGACAGGGGGAACAGACGGCACTTCCGCGCTAATCCTGATGAAAGAGGGTCGAGTGGGAGAAGGGGGGACCCGAACACCCCGACGCGATGACACACAACTTCGTCGGGTCTTCTCCGCGTGGTGATTGCAGGGAACAACGAGTGCTGGAGATTTCGGGGAACGCGGCATGATGCTGCATTTCCCGCGGAGGAGCGGCAGATGAGCAACCCCACACGCTCAGCCTCCATGGGCAGGATATCCATGACAGGCAACAAGAAAGAAGCGGTCAACAAACGGCCGCAGTACATGTCCCCGACCGTTCTCACCTACCCTGGCAACAGGCTCGGGAGAGACCTGGAACCGGGAAAAGTCACGCAAGGTCTGCGTCCGAAAAACGCCTGACCGGAGCATGGCAGCAGAGGGTCTGATCACCCGCCTGGTCGCGCCTCACGCCGGCCGGGCGGGTTTTTCTGTAGGCAGCCACCTGGAGGCTCACGCCATGCAACGGTCCACACTCGTTCTCATGAGTGTTCTCGCCCTCGCTTGTTTCCCCGGTTCATCACCCCGGGCGGCCGCCCTGGAGCCGGGTCAACGCCAGGACCTGAAGCGGTGGGTCGCGGGCCACGGCGACGACATCCTTGCAGAGTTGACAGCCTTTCTGCGCCTGCCCAACGTCAACGCCAATGGCGAGAACATTGTCGCCAACGCCGGCGCTCTGCGGGCCATGTGGGAGCGGCGTGGCGCCCAGGTGCGCCTTCTGCCCGGTGAGGGCGGGCCGTATGTCTTTGCCCACCTGCCCGCCCAGGGGCCGGCGGCGGCCTCGCCGCCGCTGTCCGTGCGCTTCTATGCCCACGACGACGGGCCGCCCGTGGACCCGCC
>JAPUKF010000299.1 GCA_027295805.1 Acidobacteriota bacterium
GGGACCTTCGCCGGTGAAGCCGGGTTGCCCCAGTGGCGAGAGTGCCCCTAAGATGGGCATCCCCGGATGTTCCCCACGGGAGCATCGTCGCCGCCGAAGGGTGCTGCCGTGAAAAATATCTTCAAGCTGGTCCTGGGTCTCGTTCTCGCCGGCGTCCTTCTCTGGTGGTTTTTTCGGGACGTGGATCTGGAATCCGTCGCGCATGCCGTGGGGGAAGCCCGCTGGGGATGGTTGGGCGCTTGCCTGGCTCTGACCCTTCTTCATTATCTTGTTCGGGCCTGGCGCTGGCGTCTGCTCCTGCACCCCCTCAAGCGGGGGATTCCCATCCGGCTTCTGGTGGAAGGCGTTCTCGCCGGTTATGCCGTCAGCTTCACCCTGCCCGGTCGGCTGGGCGAGCTGGTGCGTCCCGCCCTGGTGGCGCGACGTGAGCGCCTCTCCATGACGGGGACCCTCGCCACCGTCGGCGTGGACAGGCTCCTTGATGGGGCCACCTTGACCGTTTTTCTGGTGATCTTTCTCATTCTTGCGCCGGGCACCGCGAACGGCATCCCGCCTGAGGTGGTACGCGATATGCGGCTGGGGGGCTTCGTGGTGGGTGGTGGCATGGCGACCCTCCTGGTGGTCCTGAGCAGCGCCGCTCTTTACCGGCGGCGCCTTCCCGCGCTGCGCCTGGATGGGAGCTGGCGGGATCGGGCTCTTGGCATGTTGCGCTCCACCCTGGAGGCCCTGTCGGCTCTGCATGGCGTCCGTCCCCTGGCCGGCGCCATCCTGGGGTCGCTTCTCATCTGGCTGGTCCTGGCAGCCCAGGCATGGTCCGGGATCCTGGCTTTTGGTATCGACCTGCCCTTTACCTTTGCATTCGGCCTCATCGCCGTCCTGGCGGTGGGGATTGCAATTCCCACACCGGCGGGGGCCGGCGGCTTTCATGCGGCCGGCGGCGCCTTTCTTATCCTGGTTTATGGCGTGAATGAAAGCCAGGCTGTGGCGGCCATCCTGGTGCTGCACCTGATCTCGGTGGTCCCCTCCATCATACTGGGGGGTGTGGTTCTTGCACGGGAAGGAGTCTCGCTGGGTGAACTGGTGGGACGCCGGACGCCGGACATGAACCAGGCGACAGCGGAGGGACAGCCATGAGATGCCCGTTCTGCGGTGGCATAGAAGACAGGGTGGTCGACTCCCGGGAAGGGAAAGGTGGCGACACGATCCGGCGCCGGCGGGAATGCCTCGCCTGCCAGAAGCGCTTCACATCCTATGAGCGCATCGAAGACATTCCTTTCATGGTGATCAAGCGTGATGGCAAGCGGGAGATTTTTGACCGGGGAAAGCTCATGGCGGGTCTGCTCAAGGCGGTGGAGAAGCGGCCGGTGGGCATGGCGGCACTGGATGAAATCGTTACCGAGGTGACCGGTATGCTGCACGACACCGCTGACCGGGAGCTGGAGGGGGCACGCATCGGCGAGGTCGTCATGAACCGTTTACGGGAGCTGGACCAGGTCGCCTACGTAAGATTTGCATCTGTCTACCGGCGGTTCGAAGATGTCAGTGAGTTCATGGAGGAGTTGAAGGGCTTGGTGGACCGAAAAACACGTCAAGTTGACAAAGGGCACGGCTAGCCCCGCGGGAGGAATTGTGGTCAAGGTCTTCGCGCCGCTGGTGGAGATGGCGCGTCTCCAGAATGAGATCAACAAGATATTCACATCCGTCCTGGATCTGTCTCCGGAGGAGTCTCTGCAGGCTGTGGCCGGGTGGGTTCCCAGCATGGATATCATCGAAACCGACGAGAGGATCATCGTCACCATGGAGTTGCCGGGGGTGGATGCAGGATCCGTCAAGCTGGCCGTGGGCTCGGGGCAAATCACCGTCAGTGGCGCCAAGCCGGCGCCTGCCACGGTGCGCAACGCCCGGCATCACTGCGTGGAACGCACCCATGGTTCGTTCACGCGCAGCGTGTCACTGCCGGTGCCTGTGAACACTCATCCGGCCCGGGCGAGACTGCATGAGGGCCTGTTGACCATTACCTTTCCCCGCGTGCAGAACCGGCGGGGGGAGGACGTCTCCATTGCGATTGAAGCGGAGTGATGCCGTGACCTCAGACCCTGTCGAATCGCCACCGGAAAAACTACGCATACCGCGGAAGCTGCCCATCCTGCCGCTTCGCGATCTGGTCGTCTATCCGTTCATCATCGTTCCCCTGTCCATCTCCAGGGATATGTCCATCAATGCCGTGGACCGAGCTCTGTCAGGCCGGCGCATGGTGCTCCTGCTGTCCCAGAAAGATGCCGCGGTGGATGATCCGGCGCCGGCGGACCTTTACCCCGTCGGCACGGTGGCGGTGATCATGAGGCTGCTGAAGCTGCCTGATGACCGTGTCCGCGTTTTGGTGCAGGGAGTGGCCCGGGCAGAGGTCACTGCGTTCAATGAAGGTCTGCCCTACCTGTCGGCGCAGATCCGGCGAGCCGGCGAGCCATCGGGCCGGCGTGGAGGGCTTGAGCAGCAGGCTCTCATCCGTTCCGTCAAGAAATCGCTGGAGACTGCGTCAGACCTGGGTAAATCCATCTCGTCGGAAGTGATGGTGATTGCCAATAACCTGGAAGATCCAGGGCGGCTGGCCGACCTGGCTGCGTCCAACCTGGATCTGGAGGTCAAGGACGCTCAGGACATTCTGCAGATCATGGACCCGGTTGAGCGCCTCACCCGGGTGAACACGTTCCTGAGTCGCGAGTTGCAGCTGCTCACCATGCAGCAGGAGATCAACTCGGTGGCGCGGGAGGAAATGGACCGCTCGCAGCGCGAGTTCTTCCTTCGCCAGCAGATGAAAGCCATTCAGGTGGAGCTGGGTGAGGGGAATGAACTTGCGGAGGAGGTTGTGGAGATCCGGGAGAAGGCTCGCAAGGCGGATCTTCCAGAGCCGGTGCAAAAGGAACTCGAGAATCAGATCCGCAAGCTGGAACGCATGCACCCCGAAGGGGGCGAGACGGCCATGGTGCGTTCCTACCTGGACTGGCTGGTGGAGATCCCCTGGACACGGACCACGGAGGACAACCTGGATCTCGGCGAGGCGTTGCGCATCCTTGATGAGGACCACTTCAGCCTGGAGCCCATCAAGGAACGGATTCTGGAATACCTGGCGGTGCGCAAGCTCAACCCGGGCACCCGCGGCCCGATACTCTGTTTTGTTGGTCCCCCCGGGGTCGGCAAGACTTCCCTGGGCCGTTCGATCGCCAGGGCCATGGGGCGCCGTTTCGTCCGCCTGTCGCTGGGGGGTGTCCGTGACGAGGCCGAGATTCGTGGCCATCGCCGGACCTATATCGGTGCCATGCCCGGGCGCATCGCCCAGGCTCTGCATCAGGCAGGCACCTGCAACCCGGTCCTCCTCTTGGATGAAATCGACAAGATTGGTGCGGACCATCGCGGCGATCCCTCGGCCGCCCTGCTGGAAGTGCTGGACCCTGAACAGAACCAGGCGTTCCGAGATCATTATCTGAGCTTGCCCCTGGATCTGTCCCGTGTGATGTTTCTGGCCACGGCGAACCTCATCGAGCCGGTTCCGCCGGCTTTCCGCGATCGCCTGGAAGTTATCTGGCTATCGGGCTACACCGTGGGCGAGAAGCAGGAGATCGCCACTCGTCATCTTGTCCCCCGGCAGATGCAGGAGAACGGCCTGACGCCCCGGAAGATCGCTTTTTCGGACGCCGCCCTGCGCAAGATCATCAACGGTTACACCCGCGAGGCCGGCTTGCGAGGTCTGGAGCGGGAAGTGGGAGCCGTTTGCCGCAAAGTTGCACGCCGGGTGGCGGAGGGCCAGAAAGGCTGCATGCGGGTAGGTGAGGCTGCGGTGGAGAAACTCCTGGGCCTGCCAAAAATCAGTAGCACCCAGGCGCCGCGCAAAGACAGGGTCGGCGTTGCAGTGGGTCTCGCCTGGACGGCGGCAGGGGGGGAGATCCTGGACGTGGAGGCCAGCGCCATGCCCGGTCGGGGCAACCTGATTCTGACCGGCCAGCTGGGTGACGTCATGAAAGAATCGGGTCGGGCAGCCCAGACCTACGCCCGTTCCCGCTCGGCCGACCTGGGCCTGGAGGACAGTGATTTTTCCAGGCGGGATGTGCATATCCATGTTCCCGAAGGCGCCATACCTAAAGATGGCCCGTCGGCGGGGATCACCATGGCCGTGGCCCTGATCAGTGCTCTTACCGGGCGCCCGGTGCGCCATGACATCGCCATGTCGGGCGAAATCACTCTGCGGGGTGATGTCCTGGCAGTGGGCGGCATCAAGGAGAAAGTGCTGGCGGCCAAGCGAGCCGGGTTGCGCCGCGTCATGCTCCCGGTGTCCACCCGGCGGCAGTTGGAGGAACTTCCGGAGGAAGCCCGGGAGGGGGTCGAGTTCATCTTCGTCACCTCGGTGGAGGAGGTGCTGGAAGTCGCCCTGCGGGCACCCGGCCGCGGCCGGCGCGCCAGCGCGGGAGGGGGCACCATCGGCCGCCAGATGCGAGCCGCTCGACGAGCGCGGGCCGCGCCGGGGTCGTGATGCAGGTCGGCGCCGTGGGCGAGTCGGAACTCGTCCGTCGGATCGCCGCTCGCGTCCCCGGACCCTCCCGCCCTGGTGAAGTTCTCCTGGGCATGGGGGATGACGGCGCTCTCCTGCGACATCCGGCTGGTACTCTGCAGGTCATCACGACCGATCTGCT
>JAPUKF010000003.1 GCA_027295805.1 Acidobacteriota bacterium
GCCACCGAGTTCCCCGAGGGCTCGGCCCCGTCCCGTGCCGGCTTCTCCCGGGCCAGAAGTTCTTCATGATCGTCGGCGGTGGCGTAGTAGCCGCCGCGCCCGCCATCGGCGTAGTGACGATCCAGGATCTCCTGCAGGGCCAGGCCTTCACGCAACCAGCGGGGGTCGCCATGGGCCTCGTAGAGATCCAGAAGGGCGGCGATGAAGAAGGCATAGTCTTCCACGAAGGCCGGGTTCTCCGCCTTGTCATCCTTGTACGATCGCCACAGGCGGCCGTTATCATCCCGAATGTTCAGGAGGATGAAATCGGCGGCGTTGGCCGCGGCCTCGACGTAGGAGTTGTTATCCATGGCCAGGCCGGCGCGAGCGAAGGCCGAGATCATCAGGCCATTCCAGGCAACCAGGATCTTGTCATCCCGCAGGGGCGCCGGGCGCGCTTTCCGCGCCTCGTAGAGCTTCTCCCGCGCCGCCTGCAGGCGGGACTCCGTCTCCTCCACGCTCAGCCCGCCGGCGGCGGCAACATCCGTCAGGGGCAGAGTGACATGAAGAATGTTGCGTCCCTCGAAATTGCCCGCCTGGGTCACGCCGTAACGGACGGTGACAAGCTGCGCGTCATCCCGGCCCAGGATCTCTTCCAGCTCATCAGGGGTCCAGGTGAAGAACCAGCCCTCCTCCACGTGTCCGTCGGGTTTGCGGCTGTCGGCATCGGTGGCGGAGTAGAAAGCTCCTCCCGGGGCCGTCATGTCGCGCCCCACGTAACGCAGAATTTCTGCGGTGATGCGCGCGAATTGCTCATCCCCCGTCACCTGCCAGCCTTCCAGGTAATCCACTGCCAGGAGAGCATTGTCATAGAGCATCTTCTCGAAGTGGGGCACCAGCCATTTGGCGTCGGTGGAATAGCGGTGAAACCCGCCGGCAACCTGGTCGTACATGCCCCCGTCGGCCATTTTTCGCAGACTCAGACTCACCATGGACAGGCTCTTGGCGTCGCCGGTGCGCCAGAACGAGCGCAGCAGGAAACGAACCGGCAGGCTGGAGGGGAACTTGGGCGCGCGGTTGAGGCCGCCTTCCACGGGGTCGAACTGGCCGGCGTAGAAGGCCGCCGCCAGGTCCAGGGCATCCACTCCGGGCAGGCCGCCGTCGGCGGGGGACATGTCGCCCTCAAGGGCCGCCTTGATGGAAGGCACCACGCGGCCGGTGGTGTTTGTCACTCTCTCCGGCTCCTCCTGGTAAATGCGGCTCAACTTCTTGATGATGGTCAGGAACCCGGTGCGCGTTCCCCGGTCGCCATCCCGGGCCGGGAAGTAAGTGCCACCGTAGAACGGCTCCCGATCGGGGGTCAGCCAGACGTTCAGGGGCCAGCCGCCACGGCCGCCGCTCAGCAGTCTCACGGCTTGCATGTAAATGGCGTCCACGTCGGGGCGCACCTCCCTGTCCACCTTGATGGGGATGTAGAGCTCGTTGAGGACCGCGGCAATCTCCGGGTCTTCGAACGTTTCCTCCTCCATGACATGGCACCAGTGGCAGGTGGAGTAGCCGATGCTGAGAAGCACCGGCCGGTTGAGTTTTGCCGCCAGCTCGAACGCCTCGTCCCCCCACGGGAACCAGTTCACCGGATTGTGGGCGTGCTGCAATAAGTAAGGACTGGTGGTGAGAAACAAACGATTGGTGTACTGGGGTGAGCCGTCGGGGCGATGATGCCGCGTGCGCGGTTCATAATCGGCGCCCATCTCCTGCAACCTGACCGCCAGGCGGCGGCGCAGGTCATCGCCCAGCAGGGGCGCCCCCGGCAGAGCCTCGGGGATCACATCGAGGTCAGCGATCATGACATCTCCAAGAGGAACCGTTGTTTGTGAGCACCCTGACCCGGACGCAAGGAACGCGGTGATCAGGACAGCGGCCAGACTCCCACAGAGACCGTTCAGAGCTGAAACTGGCACACGCTGCTCCTTTCGCCCCAAGCTCCCGCCATGCCGGCAGGGCGACAAACAGGGATCATAGGACATCTCCCGCCACGCCGCCCGTTCCCGGCCCCTCAACAGAGCCCTAGAGACTTTGGCGCACGGGATGGCTAAAATGCCCGCCGATCCCCAGAACGCAAAAACCCGGGGCCCCGCCCCGTCGACTCCCTCGAGAGGTCTGCCATGACGCCCCCGACCCGCTCCGCCCTCCTGGCCGCCGTTGTCCTTCCCGCCCTACTGACTTTCAGCGGGTGTCAAGGGCCTTCCGACACCCCGTCACCAGCGCCCCCGCAAGCCGCCGCCACCACCTTCAATGATGAGGAGATCGCCCGGGCCGGCGAGGCAATCCGCGCCGACGAACTCAAGGCCCGCATCGCCGCTCTGTCCGATGACAAGATGGAGGGACGTCTCCCCGGCACGGCCGGCGAAGAGCTGGCCGTGACCTATATCCGTGAGACTTACCGTGAGCTCGGCCTGGAACCGGCCAACGGCGACTCGTATGAGCAGCCGGTGCCGCTGGTGGGGATCACCGGCGACCCGTCCATGGCCTTGAAGGTCACGGGCGGCGGCCACGAACGCACCTTTCGTTACAAGGACGAATTCATGGGATTCTCCTCGCGGGAGCAGGAGAAAGTTGACGCCTCAGGCGAGCTGGTCTTCGTGGGGTATGGCACGGTGGCCCCGGAGTTCGATTGGGATGATTACAAGGGCATGGATGTCAGCGGCAAGATTCTGGTGATGTTGGTCAACGACCCGCCCCTGCCCGATGAATCCCGCTTCGGCGGCAAGGCCATGACCTATTACGGTCGCTGGACCTACAAATACGAGATTGGCGCTGCAAAGGGCGCCGCCGGCGCCATCATCATTCACGAGACGGAGAAGGCCGGTTACCCCTGGAGTGTGGTGGCCGGCTCCTGGGCGGGAGAGCAGTTCGTTCCTGTCAGCTCCGACAACGGCGCCAGCCGCATGCCGTTCGAGTCGTGGATCACCGGCGAAGCGGCGGCGGAACTCATGACCATGGCCGGGCAGGATCTGGATGCCCTCAAGGCCGCCGCCGCCAGGGATGATTTCGTCCCCGTCCCGCTGGGCCTGTCGGCCTCCCTTTCCATTGAAAACTCCATCCGCCGGGTGCAGTCCCGGAACGTGGCCGGGTTGCTGCCCGGTACGGACCTGGCCGACGAGTGGATCATCTATACCGCTCACTGGGATCACCTGGGGGTCGGCGATCCGGTGGACGGCGACGCCATCTACAACGGTGCCTTCGATAATGCCACCGGCGTCGCTTCCCTGCTGAATATCGCCCGTGCTTTCGTCGCTCTTCCCCGGGCGCCGCGGCGCAGCATCCTTTTTCTGGCGGTGACCGCCGAGGAGCAGGGACTCATCGGCTCGTACCATTACGCGGACAATCCGCTCCACCCCCTGGCCAAGACCGCCGCCCTGATCAACATGGACGGCATGAACGTTCTGGGGCAGACCAAGGATGTTCTGATCATCGGCCTGGGAAATACCACCCTGGATGACCTGGTCACCCAGGTGGCCGCCACCCAGGGGCGCACCATCCGGCCGGACATGGAGCCCGAGAAGGGATTTTACTACCGCTCCGACCAGTTTCCCTTCGCCAAGAAAGGGGTCCCGGCTGTCTATACCGATCACGGCATCGACTATGTGGACCGACCCGAAGGCTGGGGCCTGGAGCAGAATGCCATCTACACCCGTGCGAACTACCACAAGCCTTCCGACGAATTCGACCCCAGCTGGGATCTGACCGGGATGGTAGAGGACACTCGCATGCTCTTCCAAGTGGGCCTGCTGGCCGCCCAGGACGATGCCATGCAGCAGTGGAAGGAAGGGACCGAGTTCAAGGCGGTGCGAGAGCGCTCCCTGGCTGCTGGTGGTGGCCGGTGAACGAACTCATCTACCTGGATCACAACGCCACAACACCCACGGCGCCGGAAGTCCGTGCTGCCATGAATGAGGCTCTGGCCTCCCTGTGGGGGAATCCGTCCAGCGCCCATGCCGCCGGCCGCGCCGCGCGGGCGGCTGTGGAGAAGGCCCGGGGCGAGGTCGCCTCTCTGCTGGGCAGCCGTCCCGGCGAGGTGATCTTCACCAGCGGCGGTACCGAGTCGGACAACCTGGCCATCCTGGGAGTGGCCCGTGCCCGCCGCCAGGCGGGCAACCGCCTGGTGATCTCCGCGGTGGAGCACCCGGCGGTGACCGCCGCGTGTGAGGCGCTGGCGGCGGAAGGGTTCGAGACGGTCACGGTGCCGGTGGGCCCCGATGGCCGCGTGGACCCGGACGCCTTCATCGCCGCCCTGACACCAACCACCGCCGTGGCCAGCCTCATGCTGGCCAACAATGAGACCGGCGCCCTGCAGCCGGTGGCCCGCATCGCCGAGGCCGCACGTGCGCGGGGCATCCCGTTCCACTGCGACGCCGCCCAGGCGGTGGGCAAGATACCGGTCACCATGGCCGACCTGGGCGTGGATCTGCTCACCCTGGCAGGTCACAAGTTCTATGGGCCCAAGGGAATCGGGGCCCTGATCATGAGGGAAGGAACTCCCCTGTCACCCCTGCTCCACGGCGCGCCTCACGAAGCCGGCCGCCGCCCCGGCACCGAGAACACGCCCGGCATCGTCGGCCTGGGAGCGGCCGCCGCCCTGGCGCGCCGGGAAATCCATGACCGTGTCTCCCACGCCCGGAAGGTCACTGCGATTCTTCTGACCCACCTGCGCGGTCATTTTCCCGACCTGGTCATCCATGGGCCGGAGGATGCCGGCGCGCGCCTGCCCAACACCGTGAATGTCGGGCTGCCGGGAATCCCCGCCCACGAGGTGGTGGCCAAGGTGGAAGGGGTGGCCCTCTCGGCTGGAGCCGCCTGCCACGCCGGGACACCCGAGCCCTCGGCCGTGCTCATCGCCATGGGGGTGGATGCGCGCACGGCCTTATGCTCCCTCAGACTGTGTACCGGCCGGGGCAGCACGCCCGCTGCCATGGAGGAGGCGGCCGCGGCCATCGCCGCCGCCGCCCTCAAGACGGGCAATCGGCTTTAAACCACTGATATTGGTGAACTTCCGCTTGACGCACCGAAGCTGGGCGGGTACTCTTTGCACGTGCCACCTTTACCTCACCACGCGCCCCTTCCCGCCGGTCTCCTGACCGGCGGAACCGTCCTCACCATCACGACCGGGTTTCTCCCGACGGTGGCGGTCCATGACGGCAGGCGGGTGCGTGCATCACGACTCGGAGAAATTCATGGATACCCTGACCCTGACCGGCATGCTGGCCGGCTCGGGACTGCTGGGGATCCTGCTCGGCTTTGCACTCACCACTCTTCTGAAACGACGCGCCCACGGGCGCGCGATCATGGAAGCCGAGGAGGTCCTCCAACAGGCCCGCCAGGAGGCCAAGAGACGGCAGAATGAAGCCGCGCTGGCCGCACGCGAAGAGTTCCAGAAGGCGCGCCACCACGCTGACGGGGAATTTCGCCGCAGACAGTCCAACCTGACCAAGAAGCTGGCTGCCCAGGAGAAGCGCAGCCAGAAACTGGGTCGCCGCAGCGAGGAACTGGATCGCCGCGGGGAAGAACTGGACGGCCGCGCCAGCACACAGGGCAAGCGCGAAGAAAAGGTCGGCAAGCAGGAGGCTGAGCTGAAGCTCCTCCTCGCGGAGCAGTCAACCCGACTGGAGCGCATCTCCGGCATCGGACGCGAAGAGGCCCGCCGCCTGCTCATGGAAACTGTCGGCAAGGAAACCCGCTTCGAAGCGGCGCGTCTGGGGCGTGAGATCCGCGAGGAAGCCCAGAAACAGGCGGACCAGGAAGCCCAGAAGATCATGGCTCTGGCCATTGAACGCAGCGCTTCCGAGTTCTCCACCTCCCGCACCTCGTCAACCATCACCTTCCCCGACGAAAAGGTCAAGGGCCGCCTCATCGGCCACGAAGGCAAGAACATCAAGGCGTTCGAGGCAGCCACGGGCATGCAACTCATCATCGATGAGACCCCCGGCCAGGTGGTCATCTCGGGCTTTCACCCCATCAAGAGAGAGATCGCCCGCCTGACCCTCGAAAAATTGATCAAGGACGGGAACGTCCACCCGCGGCGCATCGAAGAGACCCTGCGCAAGATGCGCAAAAAGGTGAACGGCATCATGCGCCGCGCCGCCGAAGAGGCTCTCAAGGAACTGGGCATCAGCCGCGTCCACCCGGAGATCGTCAAGCTGCTGGGACGCCTCCATTACCGCACCTCGTATGGACAGAATGTGCTGCAGCACAGCAAGGAGGTCGGCTACCTGACCGGTATCATGGCCGTCGAGCTGGGCATGGATGAAAAGATGGGGCGCCGGGCCGGGCTTCTCCATGACATCGGCAAGGCCATCGATTACGAGCGCGAGGGCACCCACCCTGAAATCGGTGAAGAAGTGGCGCGCCGCTATGGCGAACCGGACATCGTGGTGAATGCCATCGCTTCCCATCACGAGGACTGCGAGGTCATCTCACCCATCTCGGTGCTGGTTTCGGCCGCCGATGCCCTCTCGGGCGCCCGTCCGGGAGCCCGCCGGCGGACCCTGGCCGACTTCATCCGGCGGGTTGAGAAACTGGAGGAAATCGCCAGTTCGTTCAAGGGCGTGTCCGAATCGTACGCCATCCAGGCCGGCCGCGAGCTGCGCGTCATTGCCCGCCATCAGGAACTCTCCGACGAGGAGTCGGCGCTGCTGGCCAGTGATATCGCCCATCGCATCGAAGCGGAAGTGGACTATCCGGGCAAGATCAGGGTCACCGTCATCCGGGAAATGTGGGCCCGGGCAACCGTGCATTGAAACACGCCGGGGAACATGGGTGACCACCGACCCCGAGGCCTCTGGCACCGACCTGCACGTCCATTCCACCTTCTCCGATGGGCAGCACTCGCCCGCGGCGGTCATGGCTCTGGCGGCTGACGCGGGGCTTACTGCGGTCGCTCTCACCGACCACGACACCACAGGCGGCTTCGGCGCGGCGGCGGCGGCGGCCTCCGAGCTCGGCTTGCGCTTCATCCCGGGAGTGGAAATCTCAAGCCACTGTGACGGCCGCGACATTCATCTGCTGGCCTGGTTTGTGGACCCCGACCACGCCGGCCTGCGCAACGCTCTGGCGCGGCTGGCCGGGGCCAGGGAGCGGCGCCTGCAGGCCATGCTGAAAGCCCTGTCCCTGGCCGGCGCTCCCGTGCAGGAAACAGCGGTCCGGGAGGAATCCGACGGGCACGTTCCCGGCCGGCCGCACGTGGCCGCCGCCCTGGTGGCGGCGGGGCACGCCACCTCTGTACAGTCTGCCTTCGATCGCTGGATCGGCCAGGGGCGCCCGGGCTTCGTGGCGCTGGAGCGGATTCCCGCCGGCGAGGCCATCGCTCTGGTACGGGCCGCCGGAGGCGTGGCCGGCCTGGCTCATCCCGGTCTGGCCCATGCCGGCCGGTCCCTGCCGGCCCTGGTCCAATCCGGTCTCGCCGCCGTGGAATGCGACCATCCCGGCCATGACCCCGGCCAGCGCCGGCGATGGCGCGAGGCGGCGCAGCGCCTGGGCCTGGTGGCCACCTCAGGCTCTGATTTTCATGGCAGCTCCCTCCGTCATGGTTTCATCGGGTCGGAGAGCCTCGACGGCGCCACCATGGCCGCCCTGGAGGCTTGCCGCCCCTGAGATTATCCCAGGGCTCAACTACCCGCCGGCGCAGATGGGCTGCCCTGGCGGCCGAACGGAAAAAACGGCCGGCTGGCAGGGCAACCCGCCCTCGCCAGGTTCCAAGTGACCCCCGAAAACCGGGCGGCGCGAGAGGTAACCCCTGAAAGCGGCCGTTTTCCCTTCGGCCACCG
>JAPUKF010000030.1 GCA_027295805.1 Acidobacteriota bacterium
CCCAGTTCCTGAGAGAGCCGGGGATCCATTGGATTAAGAGCCAGCGCCTCTTCCATGTCCGCTGCGGATTCCTGCCAGCGTCCCTGGCGGCGACGGATATAACCGACATATTCGGTCGGTTCGGCGCTGGACGGCATGCCCTCCTGGGCGGCGGCGAATGCCGCCAGGGCGCCGTCGTAGTCCTTGTAGCCCCAGTAGTAGTACATGCCAAGGGCCATCTGGACCTGGGGATGTTTCGGTGACAGTTCAAGAGCACGGTCCATGGAGGCACGCGCCAGGGCCTGGCGGCCAGGGGTGCGATCGAACCCGAAGTGGAAAAAGCCGGCATGGGCCCGTGAGAGGGCCGCGTGGGCAAGAGCATAGCCAGGATCCAGGTCGATGGCGCGCTGGAACATATCGATCTGGCGCTGATAGGTCTCTGCCGATTCATCCGGACTGCGGAAGTACTCCAGGCCGACGACATATGCCTGATAGGCATCGATGTTCTCCGTGGACTTGAACTCCAGTGCCTGGCGCTGGCTCTCCTGCAACACGACACCGGTGTGGTCGATGACGCTGGCGGCGATCTCGGACTGCACCCGGAAGATGTCATCGATCACCTCGTCATAGATTTCCGACCACAGTTGCGTGTCGTCGGCGACGAGGATGAGCTGGGGTGTGATGCGCACCCGGCTTTCACCCTCAGGCCCGCGGGCCCAGCGAACCGTCCCTTCCAGGACGTAGTCGACGCCGAGTTCCTGGCCGATCTGTGCCATGGACTTGTCCGTGCCGGCGTACTGAAGCGCGCTCTTGCGTGAGATGACGCCCAGGCCCTTGACCGCGGCCAGCCGGCTGGTGATCTCTTCGCTGATGCCGGCGGCAAAGTACTCGTTTTCAGGGTCACCGAGATTTTCGAAGGGCAGGACGACGATTTTTCTATGCTCTGCGGAAACAGTGGGCGAGACCTGGGCAGGTTCATCAATCATGAAAATGTAGCCCAGGAGCGAGAGGCCGATCACCAGACCAGCGATGACTCCCAGAGGCCAGTATCTGGTCGCCCGCGCCGGCAATGATCTGGATGTCTCCGGCGATGTGCCGGGGCCCGAAGCTCCTGTCAGGGTGGGCACCCGGCCGCTGGTCAGATCGCGCTGGAGATTGCGGAGATCCGTGGCGATCTCGTCCGCATACTGGTACCGGCGTTCGGGTTCCTTCTCCAGGACCTTGCGCAGCAAGCGCTCGGCGTCGGCTGGGAGTGCCGTGGCATTCTCGCCGGGAGGTTCCGGTTCAGCGGTTACGATCGCCTTCAGGATTTCCTCTTCGCTCTTGCCTGTGAAGGGCACCCGTCCGGAGGCCATCTCGTACAGCAGCACGCCCAGCGAGAACAGGTCGCTGCGCCGGTCCATGGGTTCACCACGGGCTTGCTCCGGTGATATGTACGCCAGCGTGCCGAACTGCTGCCCAACGCGGGTCAGATCAGCTCCAGTGGTCGATGGCCGGGCCGACATCGTCCTGATCCCCCCGACCCCCGGTTCTCCCCGGCCGAGAGCCTTGGCCAGGCCGAAATCGAGAATCCGCACCTGGCCATCGTCCGTGACCATGACGTTATCGGGTTTGAGGTCACGATGGATGATGCCTTCCTTGTGAGCGTGAGCCAGTCCCTCCGCCATACCCACAGCCACCCGCAGCCATTGTTTCAACGACAATGGCCCCTGGCGTATGATCTGACGCAGCGTCTTTCCCTGAAGGAGCTGCATGACGATGAACGGCGTGCCATCCTGCTCGCCGACCTGGTGGATGACCGCAATGTTGGGGTGGTCCAGGGCTGCCGCAGCCTCTGCCTCACGCTGGAAGCGTTGCCGCCACTCGTTGTCCGCCATCAGATCAGGCGGGAGGATCTTGATCGCCACATGGCGATTGAGGGAGATGTCCAGCGCCTTCCACACAACTCCCATGCCGCCCGCTCCGATCTGCTGAACAAGGCGGCACTGGGCAAACATCTGGCCCGCGTGCACCGGCATGGTCGAGCTCCTCAAGGCTACCGACGGGGCGACCGCCAGCGTAGCCTATCATAGGGTTGCCCGCCTGATTTGAATTTGACATTGCGCGGATGGGGGAGTAGAAATAGACGACTCTCCGTAAGGTTCACATGACACTGGTCGTCAATATCGGGACCTCGACCCTTGAGCTCGTGCAGGGCGATATCACAGGGCAAGAGGCGGACGGCATCGTCAATGCCGCCAATGCAGAGCTGGCCGGCGGAGGTGGCGTTGATGGTGCGATTCACCGGGCCGGTGGTCCTGAGATCATGGCCGCATGTCGCGCCATCGGTGGTTGTCCCACCGGTCAAGCGGTGGTCACGACGGCCGGGGCGCTGTCCGCCAGAAAGGTGATTCACGCCGTTGCACCGCGATACAAGGACGGCTTACAAGGTGAAGCCGGTTTGCTCGCCTCTGCCTATAACGCCGCCCTTGAAATCGCTTCGGATCAGGGATTGAAAACAGTGGCCTTCCCCTCACTGGGAACGGGTGCTTATGGTTACCCCCTGGAGGGTGCCGCCCGTGTCGCCCTGCGCACCGTGATCGATTTTCTGGGTAGCCATCCTCAGGTGGAGCGGGTCCGCTTCGTGCTCTTCGACAAGAAAGCGCTCGCGGTGTATCAGCAGGTTCTCATGGAAGAGGCACCCACTCGACGTCCCGGTTCCCGGTGAAGGCGCCGGACACCATCCCGACGTCCTGGAAAGAGATATAGCTCGCCGATGGTTGGTAAGGAACTGCTCCATTACAAGGTGATGGACCGCATCGGTAAGGGCGGCATGGGCGAGGTCTATGCCGCCGAGGATTCCAAGCTGCATCGTTTGGTGGCCCTCAAGGTGCTGCCACCGGATCTGGCCGGCGATCACGAGAGGCGTGTCCGGTTCGAGCGCGAAGCCCAGGTCATCGCCGCCCTGAACCACCCCAACATTGTCACGGTATTCTCGGTGGAGAAAGCGGAGGGCATCCACTTCCTGACCATGGAGCTGGTGCAGGGCAAGACCCTGGGCGAGTTCATCGACGACCAGGGGATGCCGCTGACCCGGATACTGGAGCTGGCCACCCCGCTGGCCGATGCCCTGGCCGCCGCCCATGACAAGGGCATCCTGCACCGCGACCTCAAGCCCGACAACATCATGGTGGGCGACGACGGACGGCTGAAGGTTCTCGATTTCGGCCTGGCCAAGCTGCGGAAGGATATCGCGACCGACGCCTCGGGAACACAACTGCCCACAGCGTCCGTCACCGGCGAGGGGCGGATCGTCGGCACTGCGGCCTACATGTCTCCCGAGCAGGCTGAGGGGAAATCGCTGGATGCGCGCTCCGACATCTTCTCGCTGGGGATCATCCTCTACGAGATGGCCACCGGCCGGCGGCCGTTCGCCGGCGATACGGCCATGTCCACCCTGTCGGCCATCATTCGCGAGGAGCCGCAGTCCGTCACGGACCTCAACCGTGCCCTGCCGCGCTATCTCGGCCGAGTCATCAAACGATGCCTCGCCAAGGATCCCCAGCGGCGCTACGGCAATGCCAGGGAGGTCTATAACGAGTTGCTGGGGTTGAGGGAAGAGCTGGACTCCGGCGAGCTGCTGCCTGCGGCGGGCATCCTCCCACCGGCGCGAGGGAGATCGAGGTTCTGGGTCGGCGCGGTTGCCGGTGCTATCCTTGTCGGTCTATCCGTCGTCTTCTTCTTCCAGCTACGCCCGGGCGCCGGCGCCGGGGGCGCCGCCCCCATTCAGACATCGCTTGCGCGCGTCACTGACCGGGCAGGCATCGAGGCGAACCCAAGCCTCTCGCCGGATGGGCGGATAGTCATCTACACGAGTGAATTCGCTGGCAACTGGGATCTCTACCTGCAACGTGTGGAGGGGGGAAACGTCATCAAACTCACTGAGGGGTCCGACGAGTCCGACTTCGCGCCGCAGTTTTCTCCCGACGGTGAGCGAATCGTCTTTGGATCGCAGCGCGATGGCGGCGGCATCTTCGTGATGGGCGGGATGGGCGGATCCGTCACGCGCATCACCGACGAGGGGTTTGACCCGACCTGGGCGCCGGACGGAGAGGAGATCCTTTATGCGACCGAGGGATTTATCGATCCCCGCTCCCGCATCAGTATCAGTCAGCTCAAGGCGGTCAACATTTCCACCCGCGAGATCCGCGTGGTCTTCGCTGGAGATGCCGTGCAGCCGGACGTTTCGCCGGGTGGTCACCGCATCGCCTACTGGGGGCTGCCTGCGGGGCGCGGGCAACGGGACATCTGGACCATCCCCGCCGCCGGCGGCGAGCCGGTCCCCGTCACCCAGGACGCGCCCACTGACTGGAGCCCGGTCTGGTCGCCGGATGGGAGGTTCTTGTACTTCAACTCCGACCGCGGCGGGACCTTCAACCTGTGGCGGGTTCCCATCGTCGAGAAGACCGGCGAGGTCATAGGCGATCCCCAGCCGGTCACCACCGGCACCAACGACATTGGCCGCTTCTCCATCTCCGCCGACGGGACGCGGATCGCGTACTTCGTGAACAACTCCTCAACCAACCTACAGAAGGTGACACTCGATCCACAGGAAGCCAGAATCACCGGAGAGCCCGAGTGGGTGACGCGCGGGACGAACATCATGCAGAGCGTGAACGTATCGCCCGACGAAGAGTGGATCGTCTACACGCTCTCCGGAGCCCAGGAGGACATCTTCGTGGCCCGGATCGATGGCACCGATCGCCGCCAGCTCACCAACGATGCGTTCAAGGACCGCGGCCCGGTCTGGTCCCCCGACGAGAAACGGATCGTATTCTACTCCGATCGGAGCGGCAGCTACGAGATCTGGATCATCCAGCCCGACGGGCGGGGTCTCCGTCAACTCACCGATACGCCGGGGAACACTCTCTCCACGCCGAGCTGGTCACCCGACGGAACGCGGATCCTGGGTAATCTCGGCGCCGGGTCCCTCGTGCTCTTGGACCCAGACGTTCCCTGGGAGGAGCAGGAGCCGCAGGCTCTGCCGGCATGGGATGAGAAGTCTGGAATTTTCGTGTTCGGCGAGTGGTCACCCGACGGCAAGTGGATCGCCGGGAACTTCTTGTCGAGCGGGGAGGCCATTGGGATGACCTGGGAGGCCTTCGGGGTGTACTCCCTGGAGACCGGGGAGTACGTGCGCCTGATCGAGAAGGGCGAGTTCGACGGCGGCTTTCGCAGCCTGTTGCTCTTTGGCAGCCTGTGGCTCTCCGACAGCCGGCGGCTCCTCCTGCAGGGTGGCGGGAAGCTCCTCCTGCTCGACCGGGAAACCCGGGAGCGGC
>JAPUKF010000300.1 GCA_027295805.1 Acidobacteriota bacterium
TCAGGTCCGGTAAAAGAGAATCGCTGTCGGTTGCAGGAGCGCTCCCCTCCCGGCCGGGGACGGGCTGCGGGCGCTCTGATGGGGCCGCGTCCTGCGTCCCGGGGGCACCCTGGCGGGCCGGCGGTTCACTCTCGCCGAGACTGGGCACCGGGATCCACGCCGTTTTCACCAGGGGCGCGCCCGCGCCGGCGTTGGGGGTGAGGAGGTAGCCGGCAAAACGCTCCGGGTCGAACAGGTGAGCGTAGCGATCCCCCAGACCGGCCAGGAGTTCGGCCAGGGCTGCCTTGGCGTCGTCCAGGGTGCGAATTTTTCCCTGTGCTTCCGCCCGCAAGCGAAAAATATCGACCCCGCCATAATCGGCATCGCTGTAGTCGTCACGCACGGCCCGCCAGCCCTGCTGGTAAACATCCCAGGGAGACGGCTCCACCGGTCCCCGCAAGACCGCCCGCGCCGCCCCTGGATGAGCTCCCTGCTCCAGCAGCAGAGCCAGCAGGATGCGCGGCTGCAGGCGCAGTGGTGCTGCCTCCACGCTGCGGCGCAGCGCCGCCAGGGCGACATCGTTATCGCGGGTGGCGATGGCATCAAGCCCTTCCTGGACATAGCGGGACGAAGAGCGGGGATCATGGGGGCCGAAGTCGGGCAGTTCGTCCCCTGGCTCATCCCGATCCGGCAGCAGCGGCACCGGCGCAGGCCCTGCAGGCGAATCCGGCGTGGCGTCAGCGCTGGCCTCCCCGTCGACCAAGTCGTGCGGGACCGGGGGAGTCTCGGTGGCCGCGGCCGCTGCATCGCCCGTACCGACCTCCCCCGCCGGAGTGCCCTCCGCGAGACTGCCTGCCGCCAGAACGCCGGCCTGCCGCAGGAGGCGGCGACTGGTCTCCTCCTCCCACGCCTCTCCGCGGGCGAACGCCACCGCGGCCGCGCCCTGGCCCCGCTCCAGCAGGAGACGCACGTAAAGGAGCCGCAGCGATTCGGGTGCGTCGTCCGGGCGGGCGCGTTCGCCCACTCCCTGGACGTAGGCCCGGAATTCGGCGGTGCTTGCAAAGGCATCCTTCAGAAAGTTGTATGCGATGTTGGAGGCCGGCTCATCCAGGAGGAAGTTCTCAAGGATCATCGCCGCCTCGCTTCCGCGCCCGGCCGCCGACAGGGCCAGGGACCGCTGCAGGCGGGGCACCTGCGCCGCGGCATCCCGGACCATCTGGATCTCCAGCGCGGCCAGTTCTTCCTCCAGGCCACCGGCCTGCGCCAGATTTCGGACAAGGTGCTCGTAGGCAAACAGATCGCCCGGATCGGCAGCCAGGGCGCCACGCCAGACACCTGCCGCCAGATAGGGGCGGCCGGCGTTCTCGAGAATGATGCCCGCGTTGTAGGCGGCGAGGCGATTGCCGGAATCCCGGATCAGAATCTGCTTGTAGATGGCGGCTGCCTGCACCATCTCGCCGGCGCGACGGGCCCGGGTCGCTGCCGCCAGGAGAGCATCGATGGAGGGCGCCGGCTGCGGTTCCGCCCGCGCAGACATGCTCAGCAGCACGGCCGCGAGCGCCACCGCGAAACGGGAACACCTTGGAGGACAAGGCATACGGCGATTCTAGCAGTCACCCTGCGGCACCTCTCCCGGGGCGCTAGAATCGTCAGCTTGCCATGATCCGCGTCGACGCCATCGAGAAACGTTACGGCCCGCAGATCCTGTTCCAGGATCTGTCCTGGCATATCCGCCCCGGGGAGCGGATCGGACTGGTGGGGGCCAACGGTGCCGGCAAGACGACCCTGGTGCGCATTCTCTCCGGTCGCGAAGAGCCCGATGCCGGCCGGGTGCAAAAGGCCAAGGCCGCCCGTATCGGTTACCTGCCCCAGGAAGTCATGGAATTCGACGAGGGCACCATCCTGGAGTCGGCCCTGGAGGGCATGGGCGAGATCGCCCGCCTGGAGCGGGAGATGCATGCTCTGGCCGAGCGCCTGGCCTCCCACCCGCCGCGCCAGGAGGCCGAGGACTTGACCACCCGCTACGGTGAGATCCAGGATCGCTTCGCAGCTCAAGGTGGCTACGACCTGGAGACCAGGGCACGTACTATTCTCACCGGCCTGGGGTTCGATCCAGATAACCTGGACCGGCCTCTCCAGGAACTGTCCGGCGGCTGGCAGATGCGCGTGGCTCTGGCCCGCCTGCTTCTGGCGGACCCGGAGCTCCTGCTGCTGGATGAGCCGACCAACCACCTGGACCTGGAATCACTCAACTGGCTGGAAGAATTTTTGCAGTCCCGCGAAGGGGCTTTCGTCGTCATCTCCCATGACCGCTACTTTCTCAACCGGATGGTGGGGCGGATCGCTGAACTGGCGCGGGGGCGCCTGACTCTTTTCACTGGGAATTATGATCACTATATCCAGGAGCGGGAACGACGCTTCGCCGCCGTGGAGGCCGCGGCTCGCAACCAGGCCAGAGAGATCGAGAAGATGACCCGCTTCATCGAGCGCTTTCGCGCTCAGGCCACCAAGGCGCGCCAGGTGCAATCCCGCATCCGCATGCTGGAGAAGATGGAGAAGGTGGAGGCGCCGTCCAGACGTCAGGAGACGGTCCGGTTTCGCTTTCCCCAGCCGCCACGCAGCGGCCAGATTGTCATGAACCTGGAAGGCCTGGTGAAAAGGTACGGCGACCTGACTGTCTACAACGGCATCAACTTCTGCCTGCGACGCGAGGACCGGATCGCCCTGGTGGGACCCAATGGCGCCGGCAAGTCAACTCTCCTGAAGGTGCTGGCCGGCGTCCTGCCGTACGAAGGCGGCACCCGCCAGCCGGGACACAACGCCACTCTGGTCTACTACGCCCAGCACGCGCTGGATGCTCTCCATCCCCGCAACACCGTTCTCGCCGAGCTCAGCCAGGCGGCCGACACGGCCATGCAGCCGAAAATTCGCGGGCTTCTGGCCACCTTCTTATTCGACGCCGACGAATGGGATAAGACCGTGTCGGTCCTCTCCGGGGGCGAAAAAGCGCGGCTGGCCCTGGCCAAGATGATGCTGCGCCCGGCCAACCTGCTGCTGCTGGATGAGCCCACCAACCACCTGGACCTGCGCTCACGGGATGTGCTGGAAGAAGCGCTGGCAGAGTACACCGGCACCATCTGCTTCATCTCACACGACCGCTACTTCATCAATCGCATCGCCACAACCATCTGTGAAGTGGATACCGGCGGCCTGCACCTCTTCCCCGGCAATTACGACGATTACCTGGCGCGCAAGGCAAGCTTGGCGCAGGGAACCGACCCGGGAGGCGGTCAGCCCGCCATCACGACCCACCGGGCTGCCACGCCGCCCCGCGGGCCGCGGGCAGGCGCGCCGGCCGAGACTGCGGCCGCAGAGCCGGCAACCGGGCCGCGCACTCGCCAGCAGAAGCGGCGGGAGGCCGAGGCCCGCCAGCGCTTCTCCCTGGCCAGCCGCGACACCAGAAAAAAGATCGAGAAGTTCGAGAGCCGCATCGCCGAGGAAGAAAAGCGCCTGCGCTTGGTGGAATACGAGATGTCCCAGCCGGCCACCTACCAGAACCCCCAGAAAGCCCAGGGCACAGCCCGCCTCCAGGGTGAGATCAAGGCGAGCATCGCCGATCTCACCAGCCGCTGGGAAGAGTTCAGCGAAAAACTGGAAGGCGCCGAAACGCAACTGACAGTCGAACTGCGCGACATCGCCGGCGACTGATCCCGGCGATCCCCCTACCCGCCGGCCTCAGCTTTCCCCTCCAGGTCGAGAAGGCGCCGGAAGGCTTTTTCATCCAGAACCTCCACCCCCAGCTTGCGGGCCTTTGCCAGCTTGGAACCGGAGTTCTCCCCTGCCACAAGGTAGCTGGTCCTGGCGCTGACCGCTGACGTCACCCGGCCGCCACGGCGGCTGATGGCGGCGCCGGCCTCATTCCGGGGCATGGAGGGCAGCGTGCCGGTCAGGACGAACGTCTTCCCCGCCAGGCTGTCCGACAGCTTCGCCGGCGGCACAGGGGTGACACCTGCCGCCAGCAAGCGCGCCATATTCTCCCTGTTACCCTCCTGGGCAAAGAAATGGACCGCCGCGTGCGCCAGCTCCGGACCGATCCCTTCGATCTCCATGAGTTCTTCCTGGGTGGCCCGTTCCAGCGCTCCCAGGTCGGGACAGGCGGCGGCCAGCACCCGTGCCACGGTGACCCCGACGCCTGGAATGGACAGGGCGACCAGGAGACGCTCCAGCGGGATCGTCCTGGCCTTCTCGATCTCCTCCAGGAGCTTGCCGGCGCTCTTTTCTTCCCAGCGCTCCAGCTTGATCAATTCTTCTTTCTTTTCGCCGAGTGTGAACACATCGGGAAATTCCCGCAGCAATCCCGCCGCCATGAGCTGGTCCACTTTGCGGGTACCCAGACCGGTGATGTCGAAGGCCTGGCGGGATGCCAGGTGCAGAATGCGGCCGCGCACCTGGTCGGGACAGGAGGTGTTGAGGCAATAGAGATGTGCCCCCACCTCTTCCACCTCGCCAGCGCAGCGGGGGCAGGCCGACGGCATGCGGAAGCGGCGCGGTCGGCCCTTGCGCTTCTCGCTGACCACCGACACCACCGCCGGAATGACATCACCGGCCCGTTGCACGAACACGGTGTCCCCCACCCTCACATCCTTCGCCGCAATCTCGCCGGCATTGTGCAGGGTCGCCCTGGAGACAGTCACGCCGCCGATGTTCACCGGCTCCAGTTCGGCCACCGGGGTCAGGACACCGGTGCGCCCCACCTGCACCACGATGTCGTTCACGCGGGTGGTCATCTGCCGGGGTGCGAACTTGTAGGCCAGGGCCCAGCGCGGATGGCGGGACGTGTGGCCCAGCCTGGCCTGCAGTTTCAGGCTGTTCACCTTGATGACGGCCCCGTCCACTTCCAGTGGCAGGTCATGACGGGCGGTTTCCATGTCGTGGTGGGCGGCGATGGCAGCATCCATACCGGAACAGATCTTCATGTCCCGGGACACAGGCACACCCCAGCCCGAGAGAGCCGTCAGGATCTCTGCGTGACTGGCAAAGCCGGGGCCGCTCACCGCACCGATCCCCCAACCGATAAATTCAAGGCGGCGGGCGGCGGTGATGGCCGGATCAAGCTGGCGCAACGAACCGGCCGCCGCGTTGCGCGCATTGGCGAACAGGGGCAGGCCGTGACTCTGCTGGTCGGCATTGACGGCGGCAAAGACGGCCAGGGGAAGAATGACTTCGCCGCGGATCTCCAGCCGCGCTGGGATGGCAGCTTGAGGGCCGGCAAGGCGCAAGGGCACCGATCGGATGGTACGGATCTGGGCCGTGACATCCTCGCCGGTCACACCATCGCCCCGGGTCGCACCCCGGACCAGGAGACCCTCCTGGTAGGTCAGTGAGGCCGAGAGACCGTCGTACTTGGGCTCCATGGTGTATTCCACCGCTGGATCTTCATCGCCCAGCCCGAGACCCCGGCGGACGCGGGCGTCGAAATCCCTCGCTTCCTCTTCATGGAAGGCATTACCCAGTGACAGCATGGGCACCTCGTGCCGGTGCGAGGGGAAGGGACCTTCCACCGGCGCGCCCACGCGCCGGCTTGGACTGTCGTCGGTGATGAGATCGGGATGCGCCTCTTCCAGCGCCGTCAGTTCACGCAGCAGGAGGTCATATTCGGCATCGGACAGACCTGGCTTGTCCAGAACATAGTAGGCCCGATTCGCCTCGCCGATCTGCCGGCGCAACGCCTTGATGCGTACCGCGGCCGCTTTCCCAGCCGTACCCCTGCCTCCGCCCATAGTGGTCAAGATAACCGATCCCGGCGGGGAGAGGCGCCCCATAATTCACCTTGACAGAAGCGGTTCTTTCGAGAACCATTAAGGAGGGACGGCTAGAGAAGGCGTCCCCCTTCATCCTGCAAGGAATTCATTACTATGTTGAAGGAAGTCGTCTTTCGGGGCTGTGAATCGACTCCTCGTATCGAGGATGCCCTCCGCCATGCCCTGAAGAGAGTGGAGCGCCAGGTATCCCGCTTCGATCCGGAATCCTCCTTGCTGCGAGTTGTCCTGGTGGCCCAGGGCCGGCAAGCCCGTTATAAAGCCTCCGTGCGCCTCTCCATCCGGGGGGCCACACTCAACGGCAGCGAGGAACGGTCCGACCCCGTGGCCGCCGTCAAGCACGCCTTCGCGGTCCTGGATCAGCAAATCCAGCGCCATTTGAGCCACTCACGCCGTGAGCACCTGCGGGACCAGACGGCACATCCGGCGGCTGTTCTGGCCGAACAGTTGGCCGCCCAGGCGGCGCGGGAAGTCAAAGCCCTGGAAGTCCTGGATGCAACTCAGATCGAGCGCCTGCAGCGATTCGTGCAGCGGGAAGTCCTCTACAACCGTCTGGAAGGTCGCCTCTTCGGCATCTCACCCGATGCCATCGTTGATGACACAGTTGTTCTGGCCCTGGAAGAGGCCGATGAGAAGCCGCCGCGCATGGCCTATGAAGCTTGGCTCCTGAAGCTGGCTCGCCGCGCCCTGGAACAGCGGCTGAGCCTGACCAGAACCGGCAATGGCGCCGAGAACGCCCACCTGGAAAGCGAAGCCTATACCTCGGGCCTCATGGAACCACCCACCGAAGAAGACTGGCTGACCTACTTCCAGCCCGATGACGACCCCACGGTGGCTGATATCACCCAGGATACCCGGGCCATCACACCCGAAGATGATGCAGCCCGGCGCGAGTTGCAGTCCCACGTCCACCGCATTCTCGGCCAGCTCCCCGAATCATGGCGGCATGCTTTCACTCTCTTCACCATCGACGGCTTCGACGCCGCCGCCGTGGCCTCCAGCCTGGAGACCAGCCAGAAGGATGTGCGCCACCAGATTCAACAGGCCACGGAGTTTCTGCGCGAGAAGCTCAAAGACACGGGCTACAGCCGGACAGAATGAGCCGCAAGGATGACGATGGCCGCAAGGTCTTCGCCAGAAACCGCGCCGCCCGCCACAACTACCTGATTGTCGAAGAGCTCGAAGCGGGCCTGGTGCTCACCGGCGCCGAGGTCAAATCCGTGCGCGCCGGCAAGGTCGTCCTGAAGGACGCCTTCGCATCGGTGCAAGACGGCGAAGTCTTCCTTCATAACATGCATATCTCCCCTTATACGCACGCCCGGGTGGAGGTCCAGGACCCCGAGCGCAGCCGCAAGCTCCTGTTGCATCGCCGCGAGATTTTGAAATTGCAGCGTCAGATCCGCCAGGATGGCCTGACCGTCGTGCCTCTGCGCCTGTACCTGGGACGCGGAGTCATCAAATGCGAGCTGGGGGTGGCCAAGGGCAAGAAGACCCACGACAAACGCGCCGCGAAAAAAGAAGAGTCCGCGCGTCGTGAAATGCGCAACGCCATGGGTCGCCAGCGAAAAGGTATCTGAACTTCAGCCTGGGCCGGTCGTTCCCAGGCGCGTTGCCGCAGACGGGGAGGATCTGGTAGCCTCGCCTACCGTTTCCCGCCCCGGAGAATGCACTTGTGAGGACACTCGGCACGCCTCTGCCTGCAGACGATGCACGCTGCGAAAGACGCCGGAAGGCGCTGTGGAACAGCACTCTGGCCATCACCGACCTGGAGGCCGGGTTGCGCCAGGGCGGGCCGGAGAAATACCGCTTGCGCGAGCACCAGCGGGGCAAGATGCTGGCCCGTGAGCGCGTCACCCGGCTCCTGGATGAGGGGTCTCACTTTCTGGAAGTCGGCCTTCTGGCCGCCCACGACATGTACGACGGGAAGGCGCCCGCCGCCGGCGTGGTGACCGGTGTGGGTCGTGTTCACGGCCGGGAAGTTGTGGTGGTGGCCAATGATGCCACCGTCAAGTCGGGTTCCTGGTGGCCCGAGACCATCACCAAGATGCTGCGCGCCCAGGAGATTGCCATGCGCTGCCGGGTGCCCATCGTCTACCTGGTCGATTCGGCCGGCGTGAACCTGCCTTACCAGGACGGCGTCTTCCCGGGACAGTACGGCGCGGCGCGCATCTTTCACTACAACTCCATCATGCGTCGATTGCTGCACATTCCCCAGTTTGCAGCCGTCATGGGCCAGTGCGTTGCCGGCGGCGCCTACCTGCCGGCTCTCTCCGATGTCCTCATCATGACCCGGGGCACTTCGTTCATGGGCCTGGGCGGACCCAAACTGGTCTATGGCGCCCTGCGGGAAAAGATCGACAGCGAAACCCTGGGCGGCGCCCACACTCACAACGCCATCTCGGGAGTGGCCCATTATGAAGCCGCGGACGACGCCGGAGCCCTGGCCCACATCCGCGAGCTCATCCAGCGGCTGCCACCTGCGACCGCTGCGGGCCTGCGCCTCCTCAAGCCTGAGCCACCCCGCTTCAACCCGGCTGAGATCTACGCACTCATCCCCGAACGCCACACCTCGGGCTACGACATGTATGAAGTCCTGGCGCGCATTCTCGACCGCTCCCAGCTGGATGAATACCAGAAAGAGTTCGCCGCCGAACTCATCACGGGGCATGCCTATCTTGAGGGCATCCCTGTGGGTGTCCTGGCCAATCAGCGCCTCCCTATTCAGGGCCGCAATCACCAGGAGAAGACTCTGCGCCTGGGCGGCGTCTTCTATCCCGAATCGGCGCGCAAAGCCGCCGAATTCATCCAGCTCTGCGAGCGCCAGGGGACGCCGCTTCTGTTCATCCAGGATGTGACCGGCTTCATGGTGGGTTCGGAGGCGGAGCATGCCGGCATCATTCGCGCCGGAGCCGACATGGTGGAAGCCATGGCCACCGCCACCGTGCCCAAGGTGACGCTGACGGTGGGACATGCCTCGGGAGCCGGCTATTACGCCATGGCCGGACAGGGGTTTGATCCCGATTTCATGTTCACCTGGCCGTGCGGCCGCATGGGAGTCATGGAAGGGGCTTCGGCGGTCCAGGCCCTCTTCGGCGGCCAGCTTGCCAGACTACAGGCAGACGGACGTACCCTGGATGATGACCCTGAGTTGAAAGACAAGGTCGACAAGACCCTGGCCGACTATGAGCAGAACCTCTCGGCGGTGGCCGCCGGTGCCCGGGGCTACGTGGATGCGGTGGTCCCGCCCAGGGAAACTCGCACCTGGCTGGGCATGGCCCTGCGCACCAGCCTCAATAATCCGGGGCCACATCTGGGCAACTTCCAGCTCATGAACGCAGCCAGCAGGCCGGCGGTTGCCGCAATGCCCGCTGCCGTCGCCACCGTGCCGGCCGCCCGCGCCGGCAAGAAGAGAACCGGCAAGAGCGCCGTCCCCAGGAGCGGTGGCCGAAAGAAATCATGAAGGCAAAAAAGACGATCCGCATCGGGAACGGCCAGGGATTCTGGGGCGACTCCATGGATGCTCCGGTGCACATGGTGGAAGACGGGCCGCTGGATTTTCTCGGCCTGGATTACCTCGCCGAGGTCACCATGTCCATCATGCAGAAGCTCAAGGGGCGCGATCCGCGGGCGGGCTACGCTACGGACTTCATCGAGATCATGGAGCGGATTCTTCCCGCCATGAAGAGGAAGGGCGTGCGCCTCCTCGCCAACGCCGGCGGCGTCAACCCCCAGGCCTGCCGCAACGCTCTCTTCGCCGCGGCTCGTTCCAGCGGGGTAAAAAAGTTACGCGTCGGCACGGTCCAGGGCGACGACATCCTCCCGGATCTCCCCGGCCTGGTGAAAAAAGGTGTCCTTCTCCACAACATGGATGACAACCGGCCGGTCACCGACATCATGGATCGGATTCTCTCGGCCAATGTCTACCTGCCCACCACCGGAATGGTGGATGCCCTGGACCGGGGCGCCGAGGTGGTGCTCACCGGCCGCTGCACCGATCCGGGTCTGACCCTGGCGCCCATGGTCCATACCTTCGGCTGGGCCTGGGATGACTGGGACCGGCTGGCGGCGGGAACCGTGGCCGGGCATATCATCGAGTGCGGCGCCCAATGCACCGGTGGTAATTTCTCCCGCTGGTGGGAGATCAAGGGCTGGGACCGGATCGGCTTCCCACTGGTGGAGGTCGCCCCCGACGGCACCTTCGTGGTGACCAAGCATGCCGGCAGCGGCGGTCTGGTGAGCGTGGACACCATCGCCGAGCAACTGGTCTACGAGATGGGCAATCCCCGCGCCTACATCACTCCCGACGTGGTGGCCGACTTCACGTCCGTCAAGATTGAACCGGCGGGCCGCAACCGGGTGCGGGTCAGTGGCATCAAGGGCGCACCTGCCACCGATTCCTACAAGGTCTCCATGTCCTATCGGGATGGCTATAAATCCACCGGCCAGCTCACCCTGTCGGGGCCCGACGCCCTGGCCAAGGCCAAGATCTGCGCCCGGGCCCTGTGGGGAAGGCTGCGACGCGCCGGGTTCACCTACCAGCAGACGCGCACCGAGTACCTGGGCGTCAACTCCTGCCACGAGGGAATCGTCGGGGAGGAAGCCCTGACACCCGAAGTGGTCCTGCGCGTGTCGGTGAAAGACCCGGACCGGGATAAAGTCAACCGCTTCGGGTGCGAGATCGCACCTCTGGTCACCTCCGGCCCGCCGGGGGTCACCGGCTTCGCCGGCGGGCGGCCCAAGGCCACCGAAGCCATCTCCTTCTGGCCAGCCCTCATCCCCAAGGAACTCGTTCGGCTCGATGTGCGCATGGAGGACCTCAATTGAAGGTTCCTCTCTATCGTCTGGCGCATGCGCGTTCCGGCGACAAGGGCGACGGCAGCAACGTCGGCCGTCTGGCCTACAACCAGGACTGCTACGAGATCATGCGGCAACAGGTGACACCCGCCGCCGTGCGCCGCCACTTTCGCGGCATCGTCCGTGGCCGGGTGGAACGGTTCGCCGTGCCCAACCTGCTGGGCTTCAACTTTCTGCTCCACAACTCCCTGGGCGGCGGCGGCTCGGCCAGTCTCAAGAACGACGCCCAGGGCAAGACCCACGGCATGGCCCTTCTCCTCATGGAAGTGGACGTGCCGCCCCGCTTCCCGCTGCCCAAGGTCGGCAGCGCAGGCGCCCTGGCCCCCGCCGGCCAGCTACAGGAGCCGTCCCGGCGAAGCAGGGTGACACAGGGCCGTCGCCGCAGCGCCGGCCGGAAAACCTGAACGGGAGAACACCGCCATGCCCACCCCCAGCCAGCCCGCCAGCAAAAGTCTGGCCTCCCTCAAGACCCTGCGTTACAGCCAGGACAACCTGGGAGTGGGGCTCCTCCTTCTGGATCGACCGCCGGTTAATGCTCTGGGCCGCGAACTGGTTGCGGACCTTGGCACGGCAGCCACCGCCCTGGCGGCCGACCCTTCCGTGCGCGCTCTGACCCTTGCCGCCCAGGGCCGCACCTTCTGTGCCGGCGCCGACCTGAAAGAGCGCCAGACCATGAACACGGAAGAAGTTCGCGAGTTCGTGCACACTCTTTCAGCCACTTTTCAGACACTTGCCGAGCTGCCGTTCCCCACTGTTGCCGCCATTCACGGGACGGCCGCCGGTGGCGGCTGCGAACTGGCGCTGGCCTGCGACTTCAGGGTTCTGGATGCGGCTGGCCGCATCGGCCTGCCGGAGACAACCCTGGCCATCGTGCCCGGTGCCGGCGGCACCCAGCGCCTGCCCCGCCTCATGGGTATGGCTCGGGCCAAGAAGTGGATCTTCAGTGGACGGCTGTTCGGGGCCGACGAAGCCCTGGCCGACGGCGTGGTGGATCGGATTGTCCCGGCCCATGAGGTCAGACCAGTGGCACTGGAGATGATGGCCGAAATGGCCCGCTCCGCCCCCCTGGCCCTCAAGGCCGCCAAGGGCGCCATCGAGGCGGCTTTCGACGGACCCCTGCCCCGGGGTCTGGAGAGAGAGTGGCGCGCCTACGAGACGATCCTCGACAGCGAAGATCGTCGGGAGGCACTGGCGGCGTTCAACGAAAAGCGCCGGCCGGTATTCAAGGGACGCTGAGACGACACCAGCGTAGGGATGAGTTATTCGTGCATCAGGCCGGTTTCCGGTGATGACGCCGTGGCGTAGGCCCGCCGGGGCATGCGCCCGGCTTCATAGGCCAGTCGTCCCGCCACCACGGCATCTTTCATGGCCCGGGCCATCTTCACCGCGTCACGGGCGCAGGCGATGGCAGTGTTGATCAGAATACCGTCGGCCCCCAGTTCCATGGTGAGTGCGGCGTCGGACGCCGTGCCCACACCCGCGTCCACAATGACCGGAAGATCGGTGACCTCTGCCATGATCAGGCGAAGGTTGGACGGGTTGCGAACTCCCAGTCCCGAGCCGATGGGAGCCGCCAGAGGCATCACCGCGGCCGCCCCCGCGTCCCGAAGCTTCTTGCAAACAATGAGATCATCGTTGGTGTAAGGCAGAACCACGAATCCATCCTTGACCAGATGGCGGGTGGCCCTGAGAAGACCCTCGGTGTCGGGGAGGAGGGTTTTCTTATCGCCAATGACCTCCAGCTTGATGAGGGGCGTGCCGCATGCCTCCCGCGCGAGAATGGCCGTGCGGATGGCGTCCTCGGCGGTGTAACACCCGGCCGTGTTGGGCAGCAGGGTCATCTTCTTTGTGTTGATCCAGTCCAGCAGAGATTCTTTGCCGCGGTCCAGTTCGACCCGGCGCACGGCGACCGTGACCATGCCGGCGCCCGAAGCCTCGTGGGCGCTCTTCATGGTTTCAAAATCCTTGAACTTGCCCGTGCCGATGATCAGACGGCTGGTGTACTTCTTGCCGGCAATCTCCAGATGGTCGGTCTTCATGGGGGGATGGTACCACTGGTTGCAAGAGCAGGAGAAGGGCCGCGGGCGATCCTTCGTACTTCAGCCGCCGCCGACAAAATGCACAATCTCGAGCCGATCCCCGTCGGCCAGGATGACCCGCGGGAACTCATGGCGCTTCAGCACACGGCGATTGTGCTCCACGGCCACCCGCGCGATCTGAAGATCCAGTTCCACCAGGAGATCGGCCACGCTCAGGGAGGGAGACACTTGCCGATCCTCGCCGTTGACCACAAGGCGGATGCTCACTGCGACTCCTTGCCATGGTGTGGCGGCAGCGTCCCTGCCTCGGCCGCTTCCTCGATGAAATCTTTGACCACCTGCTCCAGGCCCCGATCACTGATAATTCCATCGCCGAACGGCTTGCGGCGCTCGGCGGGATCGTACTTCCCCAGGCGGATATCGCGCACCACGTTCAGGTGCTGGCGCTCCAGAAGAGTACTCACGCGCTCCCGGTCCAGGCCGTTGCCGGCTTCTTCGCTGTAATCGCGGCGACGGGCGTCCAGGATCCGACCCCCCTCATAGATAAGAGTCTCTATAATGGGATTGTCGGGACCCCGGTCCTCTGTTTGTACATGGAAGGTCCGGTCGTCATGGTGAACATCCGTGTTGAAGCCGGTCAGCATGGAACAGAATCTAATGGACCACGGCGGGACCCGCAAGGAACCGGGAAACCATGCGGAAAAAGGCCCGTATGTACCCGGGAGAGCGGCCGCGAAAGGCTGCAGGTGGTGAGCGATGGATGCAGGGTGGGACCAGGGACTATTTTTTCAGATCCTGGCCGGACTGGGCCTGGCGGCCGCCGCCGGCCTGCGCGCTTTTCTGCCACCCCTGGTGGTGGGACTCATGGCCCGCGCGGATCTCATCACCCTGCGCGGTGACCTGGACTGGCTGGCCGGGACACCGGCCCTGATCATCTTCGCCACGGCCGTGGCGGTGGAAGTCCTGGCCGACAAGGTGCCGCTGCTGGATCACGCTCTGGATGTGGTGGGCCTGGTGGTCAAACCGGCCGCCGGCGCCCTGGTGCTTGCGGCACCCCTGGTGGACATGGGGCCCCTGGCGACACTGCTCCTGGCGCTGGCGGTGGGAGGCACTCTGGCCGGCATGGTTCATGTCACCAAGTCGGCGTTGCGCCTGGCCTCCACCGGCACAACCGGCGGCATGGGCAACCCCGCCCTGTCCCTGGCCGAGGACGGCCTCTCCCTGACCGGGACCGTGCTGGCCGTGGTGGCGCCCCTGCTCCTGGTGCTCCTCCTGGCCCTGTCCCTTCTCTTCTTGCGGAAGATCGTTCACTGGATGCAGGCCCGCGCCCGCCCGCGGCAGTCCACCTCATAGACCCCAACGGCTGCCCGCGGCTTCTTGCCGTAGGCAGCCGCCTGGGACCTTGCCAAGGGAAATCGCCCATGAACGCAATCGAGGTCGAGGGGATCACCAAGCGCTACGAGAACCACGTGGCCGTGGACGGCGTCTCGTTCACCGTGCCCGAGGGAGCCATCTACGGACTCCTGGGACCCAACGGCGCCGGCAAGACCACCTCTATCCGGATGATCCTGCACATCCTGCACCCCGACGCCGGCACCGTACGGGTTCTGGGCCGCGACCCCCGGACTGCGGGCACCGACTGCGTGGGCTACCTGCCGGAGGAGCGGGGCCTCTACCAGAAGATGAAGGTCTTCGATCAACTTCTCTTTCTCGCCGAGATCAAGGGCGTCGCTCGCCGCCCGGCGTCCGAGCGCATCACCCAGTGGCTGCAAAAGATGGGCATCAGCGACTGGAAGGAACGCAAGGTGGATGAACTCTCCAAGGGGATGCAGCAAAAGGTCCAGTTCATCGGCACCGTCCTGCACCAGCCACCCATCCTGATCCTGGACGAGCCGTTCTCCGGCCTGGACCCGGTCAACGTGAACCTGATGAAAGATATCGTCATGGACCTGAACCGGCGGGGAACCACCATCATCTTTTCCGCCCATGTGATGGAACAGGTGGAACGCATGTGCTCGGCCATCTGTCTCATCAACAAGGGCAAGGTCGTGGTGGAAGGCTCACTGGCCCGGATCAAGAAAGACTGCGGCACCAACTCGCTGGTCCTGGGATTCGAAGGGGACGGCAATTTCCTGCGCCGGCTTCCGGAAGTGGAAGGTGTGGATCTCCACGGCAATTATGCCGAGATCCGCATGCGAGACGGTGCCGACCCCACCCGGATTCTGGAGGCGGCCATGAGCCACGTCAAGGTGCGCCGTTTCGAAGTGGTGGAGCCGACCCTCAATAACATTTTCATCGACCTGGTAGGCGGCACCGCCGAGGAGGCCCTTGGGCGCCCGGACGCGGAGCTGGCGGCCGGAGAGGCCCCCCATGTCTAGAGTTTTTGCGGTTATCAGACGTGAATACATGGTGCGGGTCAAGAAGCGCTCGTTCATCGTTCTCACCCTTCTGGGGCCGATCCTCATCGCCGGTCTCTACTCCCTGCCCATCCTCTTCATGTCGTTCGGCGCCGGCGATCAGCGCCTCGCGGTGGCCGATCTCTCCGGCGTCATGGGCGACCTTCTGCGCGCCGACCTGGCCAGAAACAACCACCTGGTATCCGACGACCCCGAGACGGGCAAAGGTATGGGCCTGGGCCTCGAGAATGACCGCTATGAGTTCCTGGATGTCACCCAACCGGGCGAGTCCGTGGCCCAGGCACGTGCACGCCTCAACAAAGAACTGGGCGCGGACCGATTCGATGCCTACCTGATCATGGGTGACGACCCCGACGCCGAAAATAATTTCATTTACGGTTCCCACTCTTCTTCCGCCCTGCATCGCAGTGTGGACAGGGCCCTGACCCGGGCTGCCATCAACATGCGCTCCCAGCGTCAGAGCCTTGGCTTGGATGCAGAAGCCCTCGCCGACCTGACCCGCCCGGTGAGAGTCCTGCCGGTGCGCGTTGACAAGAGCGGCAAGGAGGTCTCCTCGGGTATCGGCCAGCAACTTGGCGCCGCCGGCCTGGCGTGGGGCATGGGATTCATCTTCTATATCACCTTCCTGGTGTGGGGCACCGCCATCATGCGCGGGGTCATCGAAGAGAAGGGCTCCCGCATCATGGAAGTCCTGCTGGCATCGATCACACCGACTCAGTTCATGGTGGGCAAGGTGACCGGCATCGGCCTCGTGGCCCTGACCCAGATCGTGGTCTGGGCAGCGTGCGCCTTCTTCGGCAGCATCTGGGGCGTGGCGGCAGTGCCGCAACTGGCGGAATTGACCTCCGGCATCAACCCGGCCATGTTCGGCTGGTTCATCCTGCTGTTCCTGCTGGGCTTTGCCATCTACGCGCTGCTCTTTGCCGCCGTGGGCTCCATGTGCACCACCGATCAGGAAGCTCAGCAGGCCGCTCAGCCGGTGCTGCTCCTGGTGGTCGTCTCGTTCTTCGCCATGTTCGCCGTGCAGCGGGCGCCGGACTCCACCTTCGCCGTGGCCGCTTCTATTTTCCCCCTGAGCTCGCCGCTGGTGATGCTCCTGCGCCTCGGCATCACCGATCCTCCGTGGTGGCAGATCATGCTGACCGTGGCCCTCATGGTCGTGACCATTCTGGCGGTGGCCTGGCTGGCAGCCCGTATTTTCAGGGTGGGCACCCTGATGTACGGCAAACGGGCAACCCTCCCCGAGCTCTGGCGCTGGGTGCGGGCGGCCTGACCCAAAAAGAAGGTTTGCCCCAGAGTCCCCCGGAACTTAGATTTCCTCCGGACCTGCATGTTTGGAGGAAAGGTGTCTCTACACCACCAAATGAAAGGGCCGGCGGGACTCAGGACGGCCGGCCGGTACTTCAGACGCGCTCCCGCAGCCGCCCTCCTCGTCGGCCTGGTGCTGGTGGCCAGCCATGCCGCCGCCGGCCTGGAAGGAAGGGAATACCGCTACCGAGTGGATCTCACGCGCAACCCGGTGGAAGTGCAGGCCCGCTTCTCCATTCTCGAGGATAAGGATTTCGCCTTCTTGGCCACCCTGGGAGGGCGCGCAGTGAGCGCTCTGAGAGTCCGCGACCGCCGGGGATCACGCAAGGTCAGTGCGACCAGCGAAGCCGGCATTTACAGGGTGGATGGCCTCATGGCCGGCCAGGTGGAACTTTCCTACACCATTCCCCTGGATGACGACTGTGAAGATATCGCCTGCCGGGACGACGGCGGCGTTCTGATCATGGGGCGGGACATCCTGGTCCATCCCCTGAGCGTGGATCCCACGTTTCCCCATGCGTGCCGCCTGGATCTGTTGATGCCCACCTCCTGGACCCTGGTCACCATGGGCGGTGAGATGGAGAGCCCCCTGCGCGCCGCCAGCCTGTCGATCGCCGGGGCCTGGCCCCTGCTGGCAGGAGACCTGGTGGTGACCCCCATGGGTGAAAACGAACTCCTTGTGGTGCAGGCCACGGGCTGGCAGGTTCCACCCGCAGGGGTCGGCGCACTGGTGGCCGGCTATCTGAGTGAGCAGAACCGCCTGCTGGGAAACTGGCACGATGATAACCGGCAGCGCCTCGTCCGGATCGTGCCCACCAGGGCCCGCGAGGCCAGCTTCGGTCAGACGGCACCCGGACTCGATCTAGTCCGCCTCCCAGGTGACGCCGATCGCCCGGCCATGGCCGCCGCCATGCTGCGGCCCCTCTCCAACCTGTTCAAGCAACGACTCCGCCAGGGCCTGTCCGGCGCCGGCGCCGCTGAAACCCACTGGTGGCGGGAAGGATTTGCCGAGTACACGACCCTCCTGGCCGCGACTCGTGCCGGCAGCCTGGAGGAGCAGGCGTTCCTGGACAGGCTGCTGTCCGCGTGGCTCAATGCCTCCGAGCGCTCACCCCTGGCCCGCCGCGTGTCCCCTGCCCAGGCCGGCGCCCTGGCCGATGATGACGCCACCCGCTACGTGGAGGACACCGGCCTGCTGGCCTGCTTCCTCCTGGACATCCAGATCCGGCATGCCACGGGCAACAATGCTGGTCTGGGCGATCTGTTGGCCGCCACGCGCGGCCGCCAGGTCTCCAACGCCCTGCTTCTGCGTGAAGCATCCCGCCTGGCGGGTACCGATCTGACCAACCTCTTTCAGGCAGCAGTTCTGGGAACAGGGCCGGCGCCCCTGCGCGCCAAGGCCTCGTTGGCCGGCCTTGAAATGACCGAGACCGGCACCGGCGAACTGTTCACGGGCATGACCCTGGCCGCCGACGAACCGGTCATCACCCGGGTGTTCGAATCCGGCCCGGCCAAAGCCCGGGGCCTCAAGCGCGGCGATCGCATCGTCGCGTTGAACGGGCAGCCGGTGGTCACCACCGCCCAGGTGGATCAGACCCTGGCGAATCATGTCCCGGGAGATGCCATGGAGATCAAGGTGCAATCAGCCGATGGACAGAGCTACGAGACCGTCCTGGACCTCTGGGAGCGGGTCTCCCCGACATTGCGCCGCTCGCGAATGGCCTCGCTGGCTGCCATGAACGCCTGGAGCAACCTGGTCAGAGGCCAAGCCACCACCTTCGCCAATTAAGGCTCACGACCGGTGGGTTCACCGGGACCCGTCAGCGCAGCAGCGTGACGGCGATCCCCATCATGGCGACATCACCCAGCACATGGATGATCCACGGCGCCACGAGGGAGTCGGCCTGCTCATAGATCCTCTGCAGAACCAGGGCAAGGAGGAACAGCCCCGCCACCGCCAGAGCCAGAGGGAACGGCGTGAGCCAGTGGTGAATAAAGAGCAGGTGCTGGCCGGTAAACGCCACTGCCGGTAGCAGATAGCCCAGTCGCCTGTTTTTCTTCACCAGCAGCCCGAAAGCAAACCCGCGGTAGAAGAACTCTTCCAGCAGGGAATTGGCGAAAATGGTGACCGGGGCGATGAGAAACACCGTGGCAGCGCCCACGCTGAACTGCTCTCCGATCTTGGCCGCGATGAGTTCCTTGTCGACCAGCCGATCCCCCAGCAGACCGTAAACTCCCGCAAAGAGGACAATGGCCAGCCCCCCCAGCCCGAGAGCCGGCCACAGGCAACGACGCCAGTGACGCAATTTGAAGATGTCGCGCAGGATGCCGATGCCGGATCGCCGGCAATAAATGAGGGGCGGAACGATGAAAAAAAACTTGTAGAGGGAATAGCCCCAGATGCCCAGGAGAGCGTCCAGGTCCAGCACCAACTGGAGGGTGATCATCCCCGCGGGCAGAAAGATCAGGATGGCGAGAAGAACCAATGGGAAGCCCCGGATTCAGCGTCGCCTCATTCTACAGAAAGCGAGAGAGGCCGGCGCGCTGTGTGCGTCACCGGCCTCTCTCCTTCTGATGTGAAGCGTTTTGTTTCGCCACCCTACTTGCACCCGGTACAGATGAGGTCCGCGTCCCTGCCACCAGTGGAACCGCCCGAACCGGAACCATCCCAGACCTGCTCGCCGAGGGTCTCGGCACCGGGAGCTGCAGAGGAGGAATTGCGACCATTGAATCCCGCCACACTCATTGCAGCCAGAAGAGCCGCGACCACGAAACTGATTCTCAGGTAAGCCATGTCCTCTCCTTTTCCGCGCCTTCCCGGCGCCTTTGATGGACGCCTTCCCATAGAGCAAGACGGATGCCAGCTTCAGAAAACGGCCGCAAAAAGTTCGCGGCCGGCTTCCTTCATGGTCCTGTGGCGCCCTGTAAGCCTTGAGGGCAAAGGATCAGCGGCTTCCCTGTCCGGACCGGCAGGCTGTCTTGCGCCCGGCCTGAGTCCTCACCTGCACCCGTGGAGATGGGTGCGGATCTGCAACCTGGGGTCGACAGATGGAGACCCCGGGTCTCCCGGCGGGCGTTGATGCCGAACTCCACGCCGGTCATCCGCTCCGTGAGGGGCGGGGCGGAGAGCGTCCAGGTCCAGGACCAGTTGGAGGATGATCATCCACAGAAAGTGAGAGAGGCCGGGGCGCTGTGTGCGCCACCGGCCTCTCTCTTGGTGAGGTGAAGCGTTTTGGTTCGCCACCCTTACTTGCACCCTGTGCAGATGAGGTCCGCGTCCCTGCCACCAGTGGAACCACCCGAACCGGAACCATCCCAGACCTGCTCGCCGAGGGTCTCGGCACCGGGAGCTGCAGAGGAGGAAGTGCGCCCGCTGAATCCCGCCCCACTCATTGCGGCCAGAAGAGCCGCGACTGCCAAACTGATTCTCAGGTAAGCCATGTCCTCTCCTTTTCCGCGCCTTGCAAGCGCCTTTGATGGACGCCTTCCCATAGAGCAAGACGGATGCCAGCTTCAGGAAACGGCCGCAGAAAGTTCGCGGCCGCCTTCCTTCATCGTCCTGTGGCGCCCTGGAAGCCTTGAGGGCAGAG
>JAPUKF010000301.1 GCA_027295805.1 Acidobacteriota bacterium
CGACCCTGGGCGCCGGTGCTCTTGACCCGTCGGCCCAGGGAGCCGGCAGTGGACTGGAGGGACAAGCTGGTGGAGAAGAGGAGAGCCAGGAGGAGAAGGGTGACCAGGACGATACCGGCGCCCGCGGCGCCGACCATTCCCACCAGGCCGGAGGCGGTTTCCGAGCCCAGGAGGCCTCCAGCCGGTCGTCCGGCCGGTGAGGACTCTGTTCCCAGAACGAGGTGGAGGAGAGCCGCTCCGCTCCAGAGCAGCAGGCCCATGCCCAGAATGCTCGTCCGCCGTCGCGGCAGAGGGGGGCGTTGCCGGAGACGCTCCCAGACGGCGAGGGCCGTTGCCAGGGGCAGGAGGTAGGCCGCCAGGCCCAGGAGTTGAAAGCACGCGGCGGCGACGAAGGCACCCAGGGGACCGGCGGCGTTGGCGACGCCACGACGGCCACTGGCGGCGCCGAACACCGGTGCGGGGTCGGCGGCGTTATAGGTCATGAAGCTGATGAGCAGGAGAGCCGTCAGGGCCATGAGAGCCAGGGTCAGGGATTCGCTGATCAGTGGGCCGTCCAGAATGTGGGACCAGCGGGAGCCCTTGCGCCGCGCGGGCGGTTTCCTGGACCTGCGGGTTGTCGCGCTCATCTTCCCCCCCAGACAGTGAACAGCAGCATGCCGGTGGCGGCCACCGCGAAACAGTACCACGCGAAGAGGTGAAAGCGCCCCTGCAGGAGTGTTCTGGAGAGAAGACGCAGTGCCGCCAGGGCCACCAGGCCGGCGGTCAGGGCGGCGCCGGCGGCCGGCCATCCCAGGAGAGCGAGGGCGGATCGGTTCCCGGTCAGTTCCAGCAGAGCGGCGCCGGCAACGGTCGGAACCGACATGAGAAACGAGAGGCGAAAGGCAGCCATGGGTGAAATGCCGGTCGCCAGGCCGGCGGCAATGGTCAGACCCGAGCGGGACAGGCCCGGCATCACGGCCATTCCCTGGGCCGCGCCCATGGCCAGTGCCCGGCCCCATGTGAGCGGGGCGCCGGTTTTCCCCAGGCCGGCAGCTTGCCGGCGGGTTGTGAGCAGGATGAGGCCGGTCATGCCGATGAGGGCCGCAACCACCACCGGCATCTGCAGGAGTCGCTCCGCGAGGCCGCGCAGAGCGAGTCCGATGATGGCGGTGGGGAGGAGGGAGATGGCAAGGAAGGCAAGTTCACGACGGCTGGAGCGGTGGGCCGGTGCATCCGTTCCCCTGGCCGATGCAGACAGCAGGGATGGGGCAAGGCGCCTGAGATCCGCGCGAAAGTAGATCAGCACCGCCAGCAGTGTCCCCAGATGGACGATGATATTGAACGCTAGGGCCTCGTCCAGGGGCCGGCCGCTTCTCCTTTCCAGGAAGGACTGGAAGAGGGCCAGGTGCCCGGAACTGGAGACAGGGAAGAACTCGGTCAGGCCCTGCAGGACGGCCAGGAGCAGAGCTGTGCCCCAGGTCACTGGATATTCTCCTGGCGGAGGCAGCGCGCGAGACGCACATAATCTTCCGGTGCTACCTGTTCCGGTCGCGCATCGGTTGCCATTCCCAGCGACGCCATGGCGCCGGAGATGCGGTGGGGTGAGGTTCCGCCCAGGGTGTTGACCAGCTTCTTGCGGCGCTGCAGGAAGGCCCGCCTTGCCAGGGCGATGCCCATGTCCGTGTCATCTGCGCCGGCGTGTGCCGGGAGGTCGAGCTGGACCACGCTGGAATGCACTTCGGGGGGAGGCGCGAAGGCGCCGGGGGGGGCATCCAGGACCAGATGCGCGCCGGCGGCCCGCAGAGCCACAAGGACGGCCAGGGGGCCATAGTCGGCTGAACCGGGCCGCGCCAGCATGCGCCGGGCGACTTCCCGCTGCACCATGACCGTCATGTTGGAGAACAGATCGGCCCGGGCAAGAGTCCGCACCAGGAGCGGGGTCGCGATGCTGTACGGCAGGTTGCCCAGCAGCCGGAATCGTGCCGGCCCGCCGGCGGCTGCAGTCAACTCCGCCTCAAGATCGATCTCTAGGATATCGCCCTCCAGGATGGTGACACCGGTCTCAGGCTGGTAGCGGCGCTGAAGGGCCACGGCGAGAGACGCGTCACATTCCACGGCCACGAACGTCGCGACCGTCAGAGCCAGAGGTTCGGTCAGGGCACCATGACCGGGTCCGACCTCCAGAACACAATCCCCGGGCCCGGGGGCGAACGCCACCAGGATTTTCTCGATGACTCGCGGGTCCTTGAGAAAGTGCTGTCCCAGACGATGGCGCCTGGCGGCCGTCTGGCGCCGGCGCGGCTCCCGGCCCGATCCGTATCTCTCACCCTGGTCCACCGTCAACCCTCCCAGCATGGGCCCATTCTAGCTGAAGGGGGGCCTGGTCTCGCCCTGGAAGCGCGCTTGCCGCCGGTCATTGTGAGCCGGAGGATCGGATGTTAGGATGCGCGGCGTCTGCGGCGACAGGCGCGGCGGTACGCGCCCGGGAGCGGGCAGGGGAGGACATCATGAGCGGCGAGATGGAACATCTGACTGATGCCGGATTCGCGGCAAGCGTCCAGGGTGAGATTCCGATCCTGGTCGATTTCTGGGCGGCCTGGTGTGCGCCTTGCAGGATGCTGGCACCGATTCTGGAGGAGCTGGCCGGCGAGTACGAGGGGCGCCTGAGGATCGCCAAGCTGAACGTGGACGAAGAGAGTGCCGCCGCGCAGCAATACGGGATCCAGTCCATCCCGACCCTGCTGCTCTTCAAGAACGGGGAGGTGGCTGACAAGGTTGTCGGCGTCGTTCCCAAGGAAGCCCTCAGCCGGCTGCTGGAGAAGCACCTGTAGATAGACCGCCCGCGCTGTCACTGTGGTCGCCGTCCCATGACCGGGGGAGGTGAAGAAAGAGAATCGCCGGGTCCAGAATGAGGACGGGCAACGCGGCCTTCCATACGGCGGTACCCAGGATGGCGCTTCCCGCCTTGAGGCCGGGAAGGGGCCGGACCACGGCCTGCAAGCGCCCCATGATCTGGTCCACCTGGAGATTATAGGAATGGTCGCCCTGCCCGCGCAGGGCCAGTTCCAGGGCATGTCCAGCAGAAGGCGGTGAGGTAGCGCCGGCTAGAAGCCGCTCCAGGGGGCCGCCTCTTCCTGTGGCGCCGGTGGGGAGGGCCTCCAGTCCGCGGATGCCGGGGAGAGGGAATCCCAGGTGGCTGTGTCCGATCCGGGCCACCAGACAGGTGGTCACCGCGAGGGTCGCTGGGATCTCGAGGATGACGCGGGTGCCACACTCAGCCCGTCGGTGAATGCTCAGTCCGCCACCGGCCCGTGCCAGGCGCTCACGCACCGCGTCAAGACCGATGCCACGCCCGGCCACGACATCCGTGACCCGGGCGGTGGAGAGTCCTGGTCGGCAGAGCAGCGGGGCGAGGTCCGCGTCGGGCATCATCATGGCCGCTACCTCGCCGTTCTCAGCACCGACGGCGGTACGCAGTGCGTCCAGATCGACTCCGCGACCATCATCCTCCACGACGACGCGCACGCGGCCCCGCCGCGGCTCGATCCGGATCCGGAGCAGACCCCGTTCCGGTTTTTTTGCCTGGCGGCGCAAGGCCTTCGGCTCGATGCCATGAGCCAGCGCGTTGCGCAGCAGGTGGGGAAGGCTCTCGGCCAGCAGTTCCAGGGTACCCCGTTCCAGCCGATGCTCGGCGCCATGGACCTGGAGATGGGCCCGGCTCCCGAGACGGCGGGCGCCCGTCAGCACCAGACTCTCCAGGGATGGGACGATAGTGGCGAAGGGAAGGTGGCGCAGGCGTGCGAGCCGGTGCCGCATGCCGGCCAGGCACCTGGCAGTCGGGAGCCGGTCTTCACCCCGGGTGGCAGCGCCGGTGTGGCCATCCCCGGCAGCCAGAAACCCTTCCAGGCCCACCACATCGGCCAGCAGAGCGTCCAGTTCCCGGACCGGGACCCGCAAGGTATCGGGCATGGGTGGCGCCGGCGGCGGCGCTGGGATGTCGGGGGAGATGTTGCCCGCCTGGGCAGTGTCCTTCCTGGAGGCCGGGGCCGGGCTGCGCGCGCTGACCGACAGGTCCGGGATGGGGTGGCCGTCCTGCAGCGCAGCCAGAAGTCGGGCGGCTGTCTGCATGGCTTCGGCCTGGCCGTCCAGGGCAGCGTGACGCTGTTCCGGCGACATGGCAGGCGTTGGCAACCCTTCCTCTGCGGCGTGGGCCAGGACGACCAGATCTTCCAACCCCAGTGCTGCCGCCATGCCTTTGAGGCTGTGCCACATGCGGTTCAGCGGCGCCGTGCGGCAGAGATCCGGCATTCTCTCCATGGCCACCAGGCACTCTTCCCCTTGCCGCAGGAGATCGCGGCTCTCCTCCAGAAAGAGCGTCATATACCGGTCGGGACGGTTCACCGCCGCGCCACCCTGGAGTGGGGGATGGTGGCAAGGGCGCCGGCTGCGCGGCGGAATGAAGCCAGCAGTCGTCGGATCGAGATCAGGCCCGCGACTCCTGCGGAGTGGAGCTCACCCCGGTCACAGATTGCCATGGTTCCTGCCGGCCGCGGAGCCTCCGCCACGGGGGTGGAGAAGGAGAGAGGTGCCGGGATCTCCAGGACAAGGCCGTCGGCTTCGCCTTCCAGAAGGATCCAGAGAGGCGGTCGATCGGCCAGGGTCATGCCGCTGCCCGTGAAGGCGGGTGGAAGCAGACCCGGCAGGTTCAGCACGACCCGGCTCCGTCCTCCGCAGGCTGCCAGGCCGCGGACAGGGCAACCGGCGCCGGGCAGGGGTACCACGGACTCGGCCTCCTGGATGTGCTGAATCCGGTCCACCTCCAGGGCGAGAAAAAAGCCGGCCTGGGGAAACAGGAGGTGCGCCGGGCTCATAGGCGATCCTCCTCATTCCATGTGTCGGGGTGCTCCCCACGGTCGCTGATGGTTTGCCCGGTCCGGAACCGGCCGGCCTTTTCGCGCAGCAGGCGGGCCGAGTCGGCCAGGATCTGGGCCGCCTGGGACATGCCCTGGGTGGAGATCTTCTGCTCGCTGACGGCAGCGGCGGTGCGCTCCGTCCTTTCCGCCTGGCTGCGGGCGATGCCGGCCATCTCCTCCATGTCGGCGGCGAGCCGCTCTGCGCTCTGGCTTTGCTCCGAGGTCAGGGATGCCACCTTGTCCACGGCACTCACAACCTGGGCAAAAATGGCACGGTTTTCTTCGAGGGTCGCACGGGCATGGAGGGCTGTCTCACGGCCCTGGGCCGCCACCCGGCCACCCTCTTCCATGGTCCTGGCCACATCGGCGGCACGCCGGGTGATGGCCCGGACCAGGCCGTGGATACGATGACTGAACTGAGCCGTGCGATCAGCGAGGCCCCGGATCTCCTCGGCCACGGCTGCGAAGCCATGCCCTTCATCTCCGGCCTTGGCGGCCTCGATGGTTGCGTTCAGAGAGAGGACTTCCGTCTGCCGCGCCACGCCGCGGATGAAGTCGATGATCTGCTCAATCTCCTCAGCGCTGGCATGAAACGATTCAACACTCAGGCGCGAACGCTCGCTGGCCGATGCAACCGCCAGCAGGCTTTCCGCCGAGCGGCTGGCGGAATCGACCCCGGTCACGGCCCCTTCGCGGGCCTTCTCGGCGGCCCGGGCGGTCTCATGACAACTGGTGGCGGCTCCGGCCAGGGAGGTTGCCAGCTGGCGGGCGATGGACGAGGTCCGGTGGGATCCTTCCGCCTGCTGATCGGCGCCACGGGAAATCTCCCGGGAAAGACGGGCAATCTCTTCCGTGCCCTGGTCCAGTTCCCGGCTGCCCCCGGACTGCAGAAGAGCTGCCTCGGCCATCTGTCCGGCGCTGCGCTGGATCTCGCAGAGAGCGGCCCGCAGAGCGGATCCCATGTCGTTGAATGCTTGCGCCAGTTCACCCACCTCGTCCCGGGAGTTGATATGGATGGGTACCGGCAGGGTCCCCCGGCTGATCTCGCGTGCCGCGGTGGCGAGGCGCAGGAGGTCCCGGGTGAAGGTGCGGGCCAGAAGGAGAGCTGCCGTGAGGCCGATGGCCAGCATGAGGCAGACCTGTCCCAGCATCCGGAATGTCAGCCCCGAGGAGGTGTCACGAGGGAGGGCCAGATCCAGGGTCAGGTTGCCGCCGAGGATGAGGGCCGTGACGGCCAGGTATGCCAGAGCCAGTTTTTTGCGCATGGTCGCTCGATTTTGGGGCGCGAGGGCGGTACAGAGCGAATATAGGCTGGGGGCCGGAAGGGGCAAATGGTACAGTTTCTGGCGCGCCGCGATGGCGCAGTCGAAGCTGGCCCCGGTGTTGCATGTGGTGGGGGGGGTCACATGGAGGATTGACGCCTGTGGATGCAGATATTCGTGAACTCAACGCCCGCATCGGAGATGCCCTTGCCCGCGTGACACCCATCCTGGAGCAGGTGCGCCGTGCGGTGGTGGGGCAGGATCAACTCCTTGAACGCCTGCTCATCGGTGTGCTGGCCCGGGGACATGTTCTCCTGGAAGGCGTGCCCGGGCTGGCCAAGACACTGGCCATCAAGTCCCTGGCCCAGTCGATTCATGGCGTCTTCCAGCGCATCCAGTTCACTCCGGATCTTCTCCCGGCGGATCTCATCGGCACTCTGATATTCAATCCCAAGGAAGGATCGTTCAGCCCGCGGAAGGGGCCGGTGTTTGCCAATGTCGTCCTGGCCGATGAGATCAATCGGGCGCCGGCCAAGGTGCAGTCGGCTCTGCTGGAAGCCATGCAGGAAGAGCAGGTCACCATCGGCGATACGACGTACCCCCTGCCCCACCCCTTCCTGGTGCTGGCGACCCAGAACCCCATCGATCAGGAGGGGACCTACCCGTTGCCGGAAGCTCAGGTGGATCGCTTCATGCTCAAGGTCACGGTGGGATATCCCAGCCGTGACGAAGAGAAGATGATCCTGGAGCGCATGGAGGGAGGGCAGGTTCCCCAGGTCAACGCAGTGGTCACCCTGGAGGAAGTGATCAAGGCACGGGAGGTGGTGGACAGTGTCTATCTGGATGACCGGGTCAAGTCGTATATCCTGGATCTTGTTTTCGCCACCCGCAATCCCGGGGAATACGGTCTGGACCTGAACCAGATCGTGCGTTATGGCGGGTCCCCCCGGGCAACTCTCTGTCTGGCCAGGGCCGCAAAGGCTCATGCCTTCATCAATGGCCGCGGTTTCGTGATTCCTGAGGATGTGAAGTCCATCGGCTTCGATGTTCTCCGCCATCGCCTGATTCTGACCTACGAGGCGGAGGCGGAGGAAGTGACGGCTGAAGATGTCATCCAGAAGGTTTTCGATGCCGTGGAGGTCCCCTGAAACCGCGGCTGGATAGTGGTTTGCCGCGATGATCCCCAGGGAAATACTCCGCAAAGTCCGGCGTATCGAGATCCGGACCAACCGCATGGTCAACGAAACCCTGGCGGGACGCTACCATTCCGTCTTCCGCGGCCGCGGCATGGAGTTCTCGGAGGTGCGCGAATACCAGCCCGGTGACGACATCCGGGCCATCGACTGGAATGTCACCAGTCGCATGGGGCACCCGTACATCAAGAAATATATTGAAGAGCGGGAGTTGACCGTTCTTCTTGCCGTGGACTGCTCGGCCTCGGATCGATTCGGCACCGCCTCCCAGACCAAAGGGGAAATGGCCGCGGAAATTGCGGCACTCATCGCATTTACCGCGATCAAGAACAACGATCGGGTCGGCCTCCTGATGTTCACCGATCAGGTTGAACTGTACGTGCCGCCGGGCAAGGGTGTGGAACATGTCCTGCGCGTGGTGCGGGAGCTGCTCATCTTCCGGCCGAAACACCTGGGGACCAGCCTGGCCCTGGGCCTGGACAAGCTGAACAAAATGGTCCGCAAGAGGGCCGTAGTTTTCCTGATTTCCGACTTCCTGGACGAAGGCTACGAGCGCCAGCTTCGCCTGGCCTCCCGCCGTCACGATCTCATCGCCGTGACCCTGTCGGATCTGCGTGAGGAAGAATTGCCGTCCCTCGGCCTGCTGCGCCTGGAGGATGCCGAGACAGGCCGGGAGATCGTCGTGGACACGTCCAGGCCCGGAGTGCGGCGAGCCTTTGTTCAGGCGGCCAGAGACCGCCGTGAAACCCGAGCCGGCCTGCTGAAGAGGGCCGGCGTGGACGTGGTCGATGTGCGCACGGATCACTCTTACGAACGGCCCCTTCTGCAGTTCTTCCGCCAGCGGCAGAGGCGGTTCCGCTAGATGTCAAGATCCCTGATCCCGGTGGTGGCATGGTTGTTTGCCTCGGCGGTCGCCACGGGCGCCGACCTTCCGCAAGTGGAAGTGGAGCGCATGGCGGTGCCTGGAGATGCACCGTCCGCTATCCACCTGGGTGAGCCCGTGCCCCTGCGGGTGACCGTCAGCCTGCCGGCGGGCTACCAGGCGGCACCGCCTCAGCCGGTGGCGGAGCAGGATGAACTGGCCCTGCGCCCGGGAGCGGTCCCCCAGGGGAGCGCCCGGCCGGGTGGGGGCATGACGCAGGTCTTCTCCTTCGAGTTGATTCCGCTGCAACTGGGCGAGGTGACTTTCAGCGGGTTCCAGGTCCCTTGGCGTCAGGAGGAGGGTGCAGCGGGAGAATCGGTTTCAGGATCCCTGACCCTCATGGTTCTGGCCACCATCGAGGATCCAGCAGCAGCCACGGCAGCCGATATCCGCGGCCCTGCCGTCCTGCCGGTGCCCTCCCGCCTGCCCTGGTGGGGTCTTGGGCTCCTTTTCCTGGTTCTCGCCGCGGGCCTCTGGCTCTGGTGGCGGCGGCGGAGGTCTCTTCCCGCGGCGGCCGTCGTCCCGAGAGACGTGGATCCGTTTGGTGGGCTGGAGCCGGCGGTATGGGCCCTTGCCGCCCTGGATACGATGGAGCGGGAGGACGTCCTGGCACATCGGGGCACCGTGGCATTCCATGTGCGCCTGGCCGAGATCCTCAGGCGATACCTGGGTGGTCGATTCCAGGTCCCAACTCTGGAGCGGACGACCCATGAACTGCTGCACGACACGGTCAAGCACATGGGACAACTCCCCGGTTCCCGTTCACGCCTGCGGGATCTGTTGACGGCCTGCGATATGGTCAAGTTCGCGCGCCTGGATCCCATGCCGCGAGCCTCCCGGGAACTGCTGGGCACGACCAGGCTCTTCGTTGAAGACACGCGACCACGGTCGCCGGTAGGTGCGGTGGCGGAAGGCTCGTGATGGATTCTGGAGAAACTCTGCGCCTGGCCACACCCTGGGCTCTGGCGGGGCTTGCGCTGGTGCCTCCGGCCTTGTGGTGGATTTGGCACCGGGCCCGTCTGCCGCGCCTGACTTTTTCCGACACGCGGATCATGGCGGGCCTGAAACCGGGTTGGCGTGCCCGTCTCCGC